>CAYNQN010000084.1:4422-7577 GCA_964399375.1 uncultured Rhabdothermincola sp.
CTGCGGAGCCATCACAAAGTCACATGGCCGTGGCGGCGCGGCGGCCGTCGCGGAAGTACTGCCAGCCGCTCACGAGGGCCATGAACACCGACGCCCACAAGATGGTGTTGGCCAGCCAGTCGTAGCCCACCAACGTGGGCATGATGGCCGCCGCCACCGCCAGCGTCTGCAGCAGCGTCTTCACCTTCGCCGTAGACCGGGCGGGCACCGCCAGGCCCTGGCGGCCCAGCCGAACCCGGAAGAGGCTCACGGCCAGCTCCCGCACGGCGATGATCGCCACCGGAACTATGGGCAGCGTCCCCGAGGCCACCAGGGCGGAGAGCGCTCCCAGGATCAGCACCTTGTCGGCCAGGGGGTCGAGGAAGGCACCGCTGCGGGTGGTCCCGTGGCGCCTGGCGATGAAGCCGTCGACCCCGTCGGTGGCCGATAGGACCGTCCAGAGCACGAAGTTCACCCAGGTGTTGGGCTCTGCCGCGATCATCGCGAACAGCACGGGCGCCACCAGGAGGCGCAGCACCGTGATGGCGTTCGCCGGGGTAGCCAGGGCCGACGGGCCGTAGGCGGCGTCGGCCCGGGGCGAACCAGGGGCAGAGGCGGCCGTTGCCTCTGGCTGGGGCTCGGTGCTGCTCACAGACCCACTCCCAGCGCTGCCGCCTGCGCTCCGGGGGCAACGGGCTGCAACGGCTCGCCCACCAGGTCGGGGCCCAGGGCGGAGACGATCCGCACGTCGGCGATCTCACCCACGGCCAGCTCCGCTGGCACCGAGACGACGCCGTCGATCTCGGGGGCCTCCCGGAAGCTGCGGGCCTGACCCGGGGCATCCACCAGCACCGAGGCCGTGGTGCCTATCAGCTCGTCGCGCTTCGCGGCCGTGATCGCCTCGGAGAGCGTCGACAGCTCGGCCAACCGCTCGCGCACGAGGCCCGCGGGCACCACACCGTCCAGCCCTGCGGCGTAGGTCCCCTCCTCGGCCGAGTAGGGGAACAGCCCGCACCAGTCGAGCTGGGCCTCGGACACGAAGGCCAGCAGCGCGTCGTGGTCGGCCTCCGTCTCACCCGGGTAGCCCACGATGAAGTTGGAGCGGAAGGCGGCGCCCGGCTCGGCCCGGCGGATGGCCTCGATCCGGGCGAGGAAGCGATCGCCGTCGCCCCAGCGACGCATGCGGGCCAGCAGGGGCCGCGAAGCGTGCTGGAGGGAGAGGTCGAAGTAGGGCACGCCGGTGCCCAAGATGGCGTCGACCAGTTCGTCGGTGAGGTCCGACGGGTAGAGGTACAGCAAGCGAACCCGGTCGACCCGGGCGGCCACCTCCCGGACGAGGGGCACCAGCTGACGGGCGCCCCTGCCCTGGTCGCGGCCGTAGGAAGCCAGGTCCTGGGCGACGAGCACGATCTCCCTCGCGCCCAGGGCCTCCACCTCGGCCAGAACGTCGGCCACCTCCCTGGAGCGCTGCGGGCCCCTGAAGGTGGGAATGGCGCAGAAGCCGCAGCGCCTGTCGCAGCCCTCCGCCACCTTCACGTACGCCCACGGGGCGCTGGCGGCCGGGCGGGGAAGGTTGAGGAGATCGAAGGAAGGAACCTCCGCATCGCCGGCACGAGCCGTCCGCTTGGGGGAGCTGAGCGTGACCGGGACGCCGAAGCCCGCCACCAGGTCGGCCTCGGGGATGGCATCTGCCACCTCGGAGCCGTACCGCTCGGCCATGCACCCGGTGACAACGAGGCGAGCGCCGTCGCGCCGCGACTCACCGAGGTTCAAGATGGTGTCGATCGACTCCTGGCGAGCCTGGTCGATGAAGGCGCAGGTGTTGACCACCACCAGGTCGGCGTCCTCCGCTGCGACGGCCGGCGCCAAGCCGTCGGCAACGAGCGTGCCGGCGAGCTTGTCGGAGTCCACCTGGTTCTTTGGGCAGCCGAGCGTCTCGACCCAGAAGGTCTGCGCCATGGGCCACGATGCTACTCGGGGTGCCGCAGGGGGCCCCAGGGCAGGGATCGCGCCAGAGGCGCTGCTAGGGAGCCTTGAGGATCCCGTAGGCGAAGCACCACAGCAGGCCGGTGAGCGACATGCCGTCGGTCACCCGTCCCGCAAGCACCTCCTCGCGCAGCGTCGCCGCAGGCACCCACTCCACGCGCTCGGCCTCGCCCACGTCTGTGGGAGGGCCCACCTCCACGGGGTCCTCGCCCAGGAACAGCGCGAAGCGCTGGTCGGTCGCACCGTTGATGGGATGGTAGGTCACCAGGGGCGTGAGCCGGTCCGGGCGCCACCCGGCCTCCTCCACGGCCTCCCGAGCGGCCGCCTCCTCCAGGGTCTCACCCTCGTCCACTCCCCCGGCGGGCAGCTCCCAGCCCCACGAGTCGGTGGTGAAGCGGTGGCGCCACAGCATCAGCACCTGCGAGCCGGCGTCCACGATGATCGTCCCCACCGCCGGGCGCGGGAAGCGGACGACGTGGTGGTCGAAGCGCTCGCCGCCGGGGATCTCGATGTCCACCAGCCGAAGGCTCATCCAGTCGCTCTCGTACAGCGACCGCTCACCGTGGACGTCCCAACGCATCGCCGGACTGTAGCTGGGCACACGATCGCGCCGTTTCCGGCGCGATCGTGTGCCAAGTGCGCCGAAGAAGGGTCAGGAGGGAGGGTCGAGCTCCTCGGGGGTCATGAGCACGGCGCGGGCCTTGGAGCCCTCGGAGGGGCCGACCACGCCGCGCTGCTCCAGGAGGTCCATTAGTCGCCCCGCACGGGCGAAGCCCACGCGCAGCTTGCGCTGGAGCATGGAGGTGGAGCCCAGCTGCGAGCGCACCACGAGCTCCTTGGCCTGGACCAGGAGGTCGTCGTCGTCACCGTCGCCACCGCCGGAGCCACCGGAACCAGAGCCCCCCTCGCCCTGGTCGCTGCCCTCCACGCCCTCCACGTAGACCACGTCGGGCGACTGGCGGCGCCAGTGGCCGACCACCTGCCGCACCTCCGACTCGTCGACCCACGCACCCTGGATGCGCTGGGGCATCGACGAGCTCGGCCCCAGCAGGAGCATGTCGCCCTTGCCCACCAGGCGCTCGGCCCCTCCCTGGTCGAGGATGACCCGGCTGTCGGCCAGGCTGGAGACGGCGAAGGCCAGCCGGGCGGGCACGTTGGCCTTGATCACACCGGTGAACGTGATCACCGGT
>CAYNQN010000085.1:0-7420 GCA_964399375.1 uncultured Rhabdothermincola sp.
CCTCGTCGGCAACAACACGCCGGTGTTCTTCGTGCGCGACCCGATGAAGTTCCCTCACTTCATCCGGTCGCAGAAGCGACTGCCCGACTCGGGCCTGCGCGACAACCACATGCAGTGGGACTTCTGGACGCTCAACCCGGAGTCGGCTCACCAGGTCACCTACGTGATGGGCGATCGGGGCCTGCCCCGCACGTGGCGGCAGATGAACGGCTACGGCTCTCACACCTACATGTGGGTCAACGCCGGCGGTGAGCGGTTCTGGGTGAAGTACCACTTCCACTCGGAGCTGGGCTGGGAGAGCTTCACCAACGAGGAGGCGGCAGCCATGGCCGGCGCTGACGCCGACTACCACCGCCGTGATCTGTTCGAGGCGATCGCGCGCGGCGACCACCCGAGGTGGACGGTGAAGGTCCAGGTGATGCCCTACGAGGACGCGAAGACGTACCGGTTCAACCCGTTCGACCTCACCAAGGTGTGGCCGCACAGCGACTACCCGCTCATCCCGTTCGCGACCATGACCTTGAACAGGAACCCCGAGAACTTCTTCGCGCAGATCGAGCAGGCGGCGTTCTCGCCCGGCAACACGGTGCCCGGCATCGGTCTGTCGCCCGACAAGATGCTGCTGGGGCGGTCGTTCGCCTACAACGACGCGCAGCGCAACAGGATCGGTACGAACTTCCACCAGCTGCCCGTGAACCGGCCGCGCGTGCCGGAGACGAACACCTACATGTTCGACGGGCAGATGGCGTACGAGCACTCAGGCAACCAGCCCGTGTACGCCCCGAACTCCGAGGGCCGGGCTTGGGCCGATGGAGAGGCCGAACCAGAGGAGTCGTGGGCAGCGGACGGCGACATGGTGCGCAGCGCCTACGAGTTGCATGCAGAGGACGACGACTTCGGCCAACCCGGAGCGATGGTGCGCGACGTGATGGACGATGCGCAGCGCGACCGGCTCGTGGAGCAGGTCAGCGGCAGCCTCCTGGGAGGGGTGCGCGGCGAGGTGCTCGAGCGGGCGCTCTGGTACTGGGCGAGCATCGATCCCGATGTCGGCAAGCGCATCGAGGAGAAGGTGCGCTGGGGCTCGGCCCGGGAGCCTGTTCCCGGCATGGGCGAGAGCTGACGCTCAGGAGGCGCTTCGCTCGTGCAGGCGAGGCCGGAGAGAGGCCAGTGCCACCAGCACGACGACGAGCCCATAGGCCAACCACTGGTAGGCGCCAACGTCGGCCCAGTTGGCCAGCTCGCGTGCGTTGGTGAGCAACAACAGCGCTCCCACCGCAAGGCCCATCGGGCGAGGTGGGACGTAGCGCACGAACAAGGCCGCCACCGGGGCGGCGAGCACCCCTCCCACCAGCATCGCGATCACGACCGCTATGTCGAGCCCGCCGCTTCCCAGAGCTGCCACCAGCGACGAGGCCGACACCATCGCTACCGCCACCTCTGCCGTGTTGGTCGAGCCCACGGCGAAGCGGGGAGGGAGCTCGCGGTGCATCAGGAACGGCGTGACCACGGGACCCCACGTCCCGATGAGCCCGTTCGTCACACCTCCTGCCACTGCCACCACCTCGACGCCCCGGTCGTCGAAGGCCGGCATGCGGTTGGGGTCGTGCTCCAGGTCCTCGAACTCCTCGGGCTTCACCTTCACCCGCCGGCTGAACCTCCAGAGGATCCTCACGCCGATCAGCAGCAGCAGAGCTGCCACGATGGGCCTCAGGGTGTCGCCGTCGATCCTCGAGAGCACCACCACGCCTACGATCGCACCGAGGGCTCCGGGGATGGCCAGCTGCAGCACCAGCCGGTGGTCGATGTTGCGGAACCTCCAGTGCGACACGGCCGAGGCCATGCCCGTCACCACCTTGGCGATGTTGACGGTGGTCGACACCGATGCCGGCGACAGGCCCGTGCTCAGGAGGATGCTCGAGCTGGTGGGCCCGAACCCCATGCCCAGCGCCCCGTCGACCAGTGCCGCGCAGAACCCGGCGGTCGCGACGAACAGGAGCTGGTCCATAGCGAACTAACCCTAGTGAGATGATGGGATTGGTTCCTAAAGACCCTCCGCATCGTGCAGCAAGATCAAGGCACGGCCCTCGTTCGCCGTGCCTTGGGGCCTAGCCGCTCTTCTTGGGAGGTTTGTGCATCGAAGCGGCTTCCATGGCCCCGAAGCCGACACCTCCGAAGCTGGCGACGAAGATCGCGCTCAGCACGGTGGCGGCAGGGTCGATGCCCGCCAGGAGGAAACCCACCAGCACCAGGACGAAGATGATGGAGAAACCGAGCATCCCGCCCAAGATCGCCGAACGGAGCAGACCGGTCTCGAATGGGACGTCCTCGCTGGTCTCAGCTGCGGAGCTCACGAGCGTGAGCTCCGGCCTCGATGGCCGAACGCCCTCGTCGGTGGGATCCGGGGGGACGGAGGCGGCGCCTGGGCTCTCGGCGGGGAGCATTGCTGGGGACCCTCCTAAAAAATCTAGCTAATACTAGAAATTTAGCAGGGCGGGCCGTCCGGGGCTACTTCGGCGTGCGGCTCCGAGCCCGGGAGCCGGGTGCCTTCGAGCTCGGTGCCCTCGAGCTCTTGCCTCGAAGCGTGAGAGCAGGTTGTGGCCTGCCCTCGGCAGCGTCGGCTTCGGCTCGTAGGCGCACCCGGCAGTCGGCCTTGTGGGGATCGTGGGCGATCAGCTCCTCGACCGTCACCCCCGTGCCCTCGGCCAGGCCCTCCGCTATCCCCAGGTGCAGGGCGCAGACCGTGTGCCGGTCGGTCAGGGCAGCCGATTCGAACGGGCAGCGGTGCAGCACGACCTCGCCGTCGTCGTCGCCCGATCGCACCTCGGGCTCGAAACCCTGGCGCGCCATCGCGCTGGCGATGTCGTCGAGTGCGTCCCCGGTGGGCGACGCCACACGGAACTGGTCCGCTGCTCGGCGACCCACCTCCTCGGGGTCCAGGCCCGTGCTTATGACCTCCACGAGCAGGCGGCTGAGCCGTTCGTAGGGCCCCGTCGTCCCCCATTGGCCCTCGACGCCTGGTGCGATCCTGTAGACGAGCCGGGGACGGCCCCGCCCCGAGCTCGCCGCCCTCGCCTCGATAACGAGGCCGGCATCCACGAGCTTCGCCAGGTGCTGGCGGATGGCGTTGTGGTTGAACGGGAAGTGCTCGTTGAGGTCGGCTACGCCGACCGGGCTGCCTGCGTCGGCGATGCGCCTGAAGATCGCATGGCGGGTGGTGTCGCCCAGGGCGCGGGCCTGCCTCTGGAGGCTGCTGGCCTGGGCTGCGGTTGCCACCCAGTCAATCTAGCAACGGCTAGAAATTTTGGGAGCCAGATAGCGACCAACCAGCGAGGGAAGGCGCTCAGCCCGCCAGCGAGTCGACCCGATCTACCGGCTCGTCCGTGGCTTCCTGGTAGCGGGCGCAGCGTATTCAGGCGAGGGCCCTGAGCAGCGCCGTTTGCGCGAGCGCGACATGGGTAGGAGCCGCCCATGCCGCCGCTGAGCGCGTCGCCCTACCCGGGCGAGTAGCCGGAGGACCAGATGGGAACAGACCGAGAGAGCAGGGAACCTGACTGGGCTGATCAGCCCGAGGAGGAGTACGTGGCAATGGAAGACGAAGAGTGGGAAGACCCGTCGCTGCCGAACACCGTGCCGAGCGGGGAGACGGTGGACGCCGATCGCCGGGATGCCCTGGTGCATGGTTCACCCGATGCCATGCCGACTCCCGAGGAGGAGGAGGCCGCCCCCAAGGGGCCCGTCCCCAGGTCGGTGGCAGAGGCGGAGGAGGCGGCCATGGAGCGCGGGGCGAACATCAAGGGGGAGGGCCAGATCGAGTGACCCGGCACCCGCCGGGCGGACCTCGGCTCAACCTCGTTCGGGGTGCCGGGGCCAGAGGGTGCGCAGTGGTGTCAGGAACCAGAGCACGATCATGGCGCCCGCGGCGCCCAGGCTCATGAGCAGCCCCGCGAGGTTGCTGAACACGAAGGCTCCCACCACGTAGGTGGAGCTGGTGAGCGCAACGGCCAGCAGGGCCAGTCCCAGCCTCGACATGCGGATGGCGAGCGTGAGGCGCTCGGCGCGCGCCCTGCGGTCGCCCATGCGGTGGAAGGCCGTGGGGGTGACGAAGGCGACCACCGAGAGCATCGAGCTCATCAGAGCCACTCCGTAGAGGCGGTTCTCGACGGGCTCCAACTCCGCGAAGCGTGGGGCGAACGGGACCGTAAGCAAGAAGCCCACCAGCACCTGGACGCCCGGCAGGATCACGCGGAGCTCCTGCATCAGCCCGTAGTAGCGCTTGCGGAGCTCCTTCCTGTCGAGCTCGTTGTCGAGGTTGGCGAGAGCTTCGTCGTCGCGAGCGTTCATCGGGTTTGGCGGCATACGTGACTGGAGGCCGCATCCAGCCGCCGCACCCCGGCTCGGCCGTGAGACCGTGGGGTGTTCGGAGGGGCGCCGGGGTGCGAACCGGCCGATCAGTCCTGGTGGGTTCGCTGGCGGGCCTCGTCCTTGGCGGCCTTTGCTCGGGCGCCCTCGGCCTTCGCCTCGTGCTCGGCCACCTCCCGCTCGCTGCGGGCCTTGTCCTGCTGTGCTTCGCCCTCACGGGCCATGTCTTCGTTGCCGGTCATGTTCCCGGCGACTTCCTTAGCCTTTCCCTTGAGATCCTCGACGATGCCCTTCGCCCCTGCTTTGGCTCCGCTCTCTCCCATTGCATGCTCCTCTTCGCTGGTCAGGTTCTGTCCACCTACCCCTTGCGACCTCCGGCCAAACGGCCGGTCGTCGGCCCCCGACCCTGGGTCTGGTCCCAGTGGGGCCGAAGGTTCCCGCCTCCTGCCAAACCACTGGGAGGTACGATGAAAACGCCCTCGTCCACTTCCCGGGGATGCCATGAGCAGCGATCGAACCAGTGTGGGGAGCCGTCCGGAAGACCAGCTGTCGATCACGCGCGCAGCTTCCGACGACACGACGCTCGTGCTGGTGCTCGAGGGCGAGCTGGACCCCTTCACTGCCCCCCTCTTCATGGCCGAGATCGAGGGGTCCCTGGGCGACGAGGTCGTCAACCTCCAGCTCGACATGGGAGGTGTGAGCTTCCTCGACTCGTCGGGGTTGCGGGTGCTCATGGCGGCCCACAACAAGCTCAAGCCCCGAGGCGGGGGCGTGGTGCTGGCGGGTGCGACCGACATCGCCCGGCGGGTGATCGAGATCGCAGGCCTCGACCGCAGCTTCACCCTGTTGCCCTGAGACCTGCCTACCTGGGATCTGCGCCCTGAGGGCGCGCGCGTGCTACCTGGGGAGCTGCAAGGTCGGTCTAGTCGGCGGTGCCGTCGGCAGACTTGCGGAAGTTGAAGTAGGCGAACGGCTTGTCGAGCACCAGCTCGTACTCGTCGCAGACGGCCGTCACGATGTTGCGGCTGACGGCCAGCCGCTCCTCGTCGGGCTCGTTGTCGCCCCGCCTGCTCCTGCCCGAGCCCAGCAGGCTGGTCCCGTCGGACCTGAACTGGATCTCCAGCGGCCCCCCGTCGCTCACCTCGATGAGGGCTGCGCACAGCTCGTCGACAGCTATGCGGCAGTCCTCGGTGCTCTCGAGATCGAGTCCCGACACGGAGGCAACCCCACTTGCAACAAGACGGACCAGACGGACGAACCGGGCGTCCGGCTCTATCTCGAGATCCACGAAGACGGGATCGGTCAAGAGCTTGCCTCCTCGTAGCTGCGCGACTGGAGCACAACCGATCTGTTCACGGCCCTACCCGAAGGAGAAGCCGAGAAACCGAGCCCGACAGCTCGCCGACCGGCCGTCACGTCGGCAACGATTCGGTTGGCGCGAGGAGAAGGTAGCGGACCTGGGTCCCCACCTTCAGTCGCCGTACGGTCAGGGCTCCGAGCGAGACTGGATGCTCGGGCCCATCTTCCAGGAGCAGCTCGTCGAGTTGGGAGGTCGCGATCTCCTCGTCCACGGTGCGCTTGATCCTCGACCACTTGCGCCCCACGGCCTGCCCCGCCGGTCTCGACCACCGGTCTTCTGCTCCCGAGCTCCATCCCACCACCCGCAGGTCGGCGTCGAGGATGATCAGGGCGGTAGGAACGAGGGCGAGCAGCTCGTCGACGAGGCCCTCCGCAGCGTCCAGGGTATCCCGAGCAGCCGAAGCACGCCCGAGGGCGGCACCGAGCTCTTCCGACGCGGCCTGAAGCTGGGAGCGGGCTTCCTCCAGCTTCTGCTCGGCCATATGCCCACCTCCCTCTTAGCGGAGCGCCAGGTGCGCGCCGGCCCCTAGTCTGGGTTGCGACCGCAGAGGAGCGCCATGAGCGCTGACGACAGACCTGCCGATGCCAGAGCCGGTCGGCAGCCACCGACCTTTGACGAGGCCCTGGAGCGCTGCCGATCCGTTGTGGACGGAGCCATAGCGCAGCGGACCATCCCGACGAAGCTAGTCGAGCGCCCCCGCTTCCAGGGCACGACGCTGGCCTCCTCGGTGGAGATGGATGTGTGGGCCGACCACGTCGTCGTCTGGCGCCGTTCCGACGCTCGTGCCAGGGATCGACTCGTGCGTCACTACGAGAGCCATGCCCACGGCCTGGCCAAGCGCTACTACCGCCAGCGCGAGCCCTTGGAGGATCTCCAGCAGGTGGCCATGGAAGCGCTCCTGCTCGCGCTGGAGAGGTTCGACCCCGAGCAGCGGAAGCCCTTCTTCGGGTTCGCCAACCCCACCATCGTGGGCTCGCTACGGCGGCACTATCGCGACGTGGGGTGGTCGGTGAGGGTCCCTCGGCGCGTCCACGACGTGGCGAGCACCATGCGGGACTCCACTGATCTCCTCACCCAGGATCTGGGCCGTGCACCCACCACTGCCGAGCTGGCCGACCTCATGGGCATGCCGACGGCCGAGGTGGAGCGAGCTCTCCTCGCCATGGGGGCTCGCTCCACGGACTCGATCGACGCACCCCTCGCCGGCGAACGCCCTGCGTCGGAGCTGTTCGGCGAGGAGGACAAGCAGTTGGGGCTGGCTGAGAACTGGCTGGCCGTGCAGCAGGCGCTCGTCCACCTCTCGACGCAGGACCGGGAGCTCCTGCAGCTCTACTTCATGGAGGAGATGACCCAGACGGAGATCGCAGAGCGCACCGGGGTGAGCCAGATGCACGTGTCGAGGTCGCTCTCGCGGATCCTTCGCCAGGTTCGCAGCCACGTCCGATCCGAGTGACCCCCCACCCGGGCCGCCGGCTCACTCGGCGATGGCCCGGACGCCCACCCGGGTGCCCTGCGATCTCTCGGCGGTCGTGCCGGTCCCGTCGAACACCAGTACCAGGATCGCCACGTCGTCGTCCTGGCGGCCGCCCCCGAGCATCTCGGCCACGATCGTGTCGCAGGCCTTTGCCGGGTCCCTGGCGCCGAGATGGCCGATCACGCGCCGGAGCTCGGAGAGTTGCACGTCGATGGGCTGGTCGCGCC
>CAYNQN010000086.1:0-7382 GCA_964399375.1 uncultured Rhabdothermincola sp.
CTTCCACCTGAAGCCTCTATGGCCAGGTTCATGTTGATGAGCCGCATGTGGGTCTGCAGCTCCACCGGAAGTGCTGCCAGCTCCTCTGGGAGGGTCACCGACCACTCGAAGGCAACATCTGCAGAGCTCCCGGTGTCCAGCTCTGCTGGGACCGTGGAGATCACCGGCGTCGGGACTGTGACCGTGCCACCGGTGTCGGCCAGGTACAGCACCAGCAGTCCGATGGATGCCTCATCAGCTCCCATGCAGGTCATCACCGGTGGGTTCTCCGGATCGGGAGCTGTGATCTCATAGCTCTGGGCCGGAGAAGCCGAGCCCTCGTATGCCTCTGGGTCGTCAGGGTCGAACGCGGCCACGAGGCTGTGGTTCCCCAGACCCAGCTGGTCGACGACCACCTCGGCCGAGCCATCGGTGACGGCCACCGGGCCTGCGATGACGGTGTCGCCGTCGAGGAAGCTCACCGTGCCGGTAGCGCTTGATGGGTCAATGGTCGCCGTGAGGGTCACCTCAGTGCCAACGACCACAGAACCCTCTGGTGAGACGGCCAGCGTGGTGCCGGTCTCCACCGGGCCCACCGGCTTGGGCTCGATCAGCAGGTCAACGGTGTCGGAGGTGGACTCCGAAAAGGCAAGCGGGTCGGTGGGCACGAACACCGCGGTGATGGAGTGCTCGCCGAGCTCGAGGTCCTCGGTGACCAGGGTGGCCACACCGTCGACCACAGGAGCGGTGCCTATGACCCCGTGCTCGTCCTCGAAGCCCACCGAGCCGAGGGCGTCGGAGGGGCTGATCGTGGCGGTGAGGGTGACCGGGTCGCCCTCGTAGGCCGTTCCCTCAGGGGAGACCGACAACGAGGTCGAGGTGTCCACCGCAGCAGAGACCACCTGATGGGGTACTGCGGCAGAGTTCGAGCCGGAGATGGCAGCCGGGTTTGCCGGTGTGAAAGTGGCGGTGTAGCTGTGGGAGCCAAGGGCCGGTGTCCAGTCCACGAGGCTGATCACACCCCCGTCCAGGCCGAAACCCACACCAGTAGACACCTCCATGGAACCGATCGAGGTCCCGCCGTCGAAGAACTCCACGGTTCCCTTGCCGAGATCGCCTGGAGAGACGGTCGCCGTCAAGATCACCGGCGTGCCGAGCGTCGAGGTCGGGCCGGGGACCGCCTCCAGCACCGTCGTCGTCGACGCCGGAGAGTCAGCCGATACCACTTGCTGGACCACCCGTGGCGAGGTGGAAGCCAACCAGCTCGCGTTCGACGGCGTGTACTCACCCCAGACCTCGTAGGTGCCCGCAGGCAACAACGTCGTGGCAGCCGAGTTGGTGAGCGTCGCCCTGCCCAGGCCGCCGATGGCGCTGGTGGACGTGGACACGTTGGCGGTGCCCAAGGGAGTGACTTCCTCGGTGTCCACGTTCTCGGCGAAGTACTGGACCGTGCCAGGCGCCGGGTGCGTCACGTATCCGTTGATCTGCGACCAGCGCACGCCCTCCACGGCCGGGCCTGTGTTGGCCGCGACGGTCGTGCTGATGGTGCTCGCCGTGCCCGTGGGCAGGAGGGACTGGATCTGGATCCCCGTCGCCATAGGGCTGGCTGGCGTGGGAGCCGGGACCACCTCGACGTCGAAGGTGACCCGCTCGGAGATCGCGAAGCCGCGGTTGCCCATGCCGGCGGACGGCAGACCGAGCGGCGAGATGCCGAACGGGTCGAACCAGAGCTCGATCTGGTGGTGGCCCACCTCGAGGTCCCCGAAGGAGGCGACCGTGGACCCGGCTACCGGAGGAGCCCCGTCCAGAGAGCGGTAGACGGAGCCCGAGGTGCCGAGCGGGCCGAAGACCGCCGCCAGCGGCTCCACCTCCGTCCACACGTACAGGTCGGACCCTGCGACGATCTTGCCCGTGCCACGGGTGTTGTCCCCCACGATCGAGACAGAGGTGGGACGAGCCTCCCCCAGCACCTCGTGGGGGGCGACCTCCGACGTGCCGGTGCTCCACCACCAGGAGGAGGTGTCCAGGGGCACGAACATCGCCCGCAGCTGGTGCTCGCCCGGAGCCAGCGGCATGATCGAGAAGTGGATCTCACCGTCGCTGGTAGGAGTGACGGGAATGCCGTTGATGTTGAAGTCCAGGTCGCTCGTGCTGAGCTGCTGAATCGTGGGGTTCGGCTCCAACTCGTCGAAGATCTTGAGGGCTCCGTCCAGTGGTGCCGGGGCGCTGACGCCGTCGGGCGCGGGAGATATGCGAGCTGTGGCGAAGACGGGCTCACCTGCCAGGACCGTGCTCGGGACCTCCAGCTCGACCGTCACCGGGTTCTTCTCCAGGGGAGCCCAGACCGAGTAGGAGGTGGCCGGCGACGACGGGGAGCTGGAGGCGTAGCTGACCTTGTCGTTGTTGTCCGGGACGAAGCGCGCACGCAGCTGCAGGGTGCCCTGCGGGACCGGCGGGTTGCCGGCGAAGAGGATGTTCCCGTTGGTCGGGGCCGAGTACGTGGCGGTCTTGGTCAGGGTGTTGCCGCTGGGGACGTTCGCGTTCGCCGTTCCGATGAGCTCGTCGCCGTTGTAGAACTCCATCACCCCGGGAGAGGCTGCGATGTTGCCTCCGTCCACGCGGGAGACCGCCGCCGTCAGCGAGACTGGCTGGCCGTAGAAGGCTCCCTGCTCAGGGTTGACGGTGACGGCAGAAACGCTCGTCGCCGGTGCGGCGCCGGGCACGGTTGCGCCGGTGAACGTGATGGCCGTGGCTCCGCCCACGAGGCGGGCGTTGAGAGCCGCTGCCAGAGAGGTCCCGGTTGACGTCGTGCAAGTTCCCGACGTCGGAGGGATCAGGAGCTCCGTGGCTCCGAGCGTCAAGGTGCCGTTGGTGCCAGCCCTGGAGCCCGTGAAGTGGACGTCGAAGGGCCCGAACCAGCAAGTGGAGCCCAGATCCTGGGAGCCTGCGCCGAGGTCCGCGCTGGTGACCTGGAAGACGAAGCTGGCGTCCAGCGACGCGTCGGCGTCGGAGCCGGGCTCGATCTGGCCGGTCGAAGGGCCACCCACCTGGGCGAGCCAACCGGTGACCGTCCCCCCGGGGACCGCGTAGGCGACGGCGGGCCCTTCGATGATCCCGCCGATGTCCTGCGTGCCGTCGGCCTCGGTCCGGAACGGCGAGTTGATCGTCCAGCCGGAACCGAGAGGATCGAGCAAGGCTCCGTTGAGGGCCACCGATCCGTCCAGGGGACGACCCGTGGTCCTCGCAGTAGACGAGACGCTCGTCGAGTTGCCGGCGGTCAGGGGGACTGCCCCCGTTCCGGGGAAGAAGCCCACGTTGCCCTCGTACTCGGCACGAAGCAGGTGCCCACCCCAGGGGAAGACGAGCTCGAAGCTGGCGGCGCCGTCCACGAGAGCCGCAGTCCCCACGAGATCGCCGTTGTCGTAGAGGCGCACGGCGCCCGCGACGGTGCCCGCTCCCGTCAATGGAGCGACTGCCACGGTGACGATGGCGTCACCCTCCGTCGCGGACGAGGAGAGGCTCACGCGAGCAGGAGCGGACGTCACCGTCACGCGCACCGGGTCGCGATCAGCCGGGTTGGTGACCTGGACGGTCACGGGGCTGGACGTGGACTGCTCGAACCCCGGCGAGCCCATGAACGTCGCTGTGATCGAGCGCTGTCCGACGTTGTCGAGGGTGGCCGTCAGCACAGCCGTACCCGTCTCGTCCAGCTCGGCGTATCCGAGCACCGTGGTCCCGTCGTTGAAGCGGACGACCCCGCCCGGGGCTGTGACCACGGCGGTGAGCGTGGTGTCGTAGCCGGCGGCCAGAACTGTCGGATCCGCCGACAGCTGGGTGGTGGTGGGAAGGGTCTCACCGCCCTGGCCGATGGTGGTCTGGAACAACAGGGGTGATTGCACGTTGCCCTGAGGCCAGCAGTAGACCTCGGCCATGGCGACGGAGCTGGCCTGGAAGACATAGCCCGAGTTGGGTTCGTCAGTGCCGGGGACTCGCGAGGAGACGTTGGTGCCGACAGAGCCTGTCGCCCGGAGCGTCACGTCGATGGCCGGCAGCTGGAAGAAGGTCTCGTTGGTGGGCGGTACCGGGTTCTTCGGGACCTTGGGCACGAACAGCACGATGCGCTCGGGCACATACGAGCTCACGGCGCGCGAGGCGAACGATGGAGGGCTCGAGGTGATCGACACGCTCGGCGTCCCCTCCAGTCCGGAGCCCGTCCCTGGCACGATGCCGATCGACTCCACCGACGCGTTGGCGGGCAGCGCGTACATGAAGTTGATGTTCTGGAGGAAGTGCACCGGCACCGGGCCCAGAGGTGAGCTGTTCTGATCCGGGAAGGCGGAGCTCTGCGGCGCGATGCGCACGGTGAAGACCTCGTCGGGGGCCACCTGGGCGGGAGCCGTGGTCTGGAAGCTCATCTGGTTGGCCTCGTACTGCCCGACACCAAGGGCATATCCCATGCAGTCCGTCGGGAACTGGCTGGACGTGACGTTGCCCGACGGAGGTGGCGGGTCCTGGGCGCCGGCCACCGATGGTGGCGGGACAGCCAGGGCCAGCAGCGAGCCGACCATGGCAAGAACCAACAAGGCTACGGCGGCGGTTCGCCACCTCTTCATGTACTTGGACGCGGACGCGCCGCGCGCACCTATACCCAACGATGAACTCATTGAACCCCCCTGGATTGCTTCTACTGACTGACTGCTACTGACTTGCTGACTCGGTTGTCGCCGGCCCCCTCGTCGGGCTTCAGGCGACGTCCTGCTTGAGCGCCGGTGACGGCGAGCCGTTCGCCGATGCGGTTGGCAGCGGGTTGGCGAACGCTGCGCGCAACGCCGACACGAACGGGCGATCCCGATCGGTGTCGCGGTAGGCAACGTGCACCGGCACCACCCACTCGGGAAGGTCGACCACGTCGAGCTCGACCAACGTGCCCTCTGTGATGTCGCGAGCCACGTTGGCCCTCGGGCTCAGCCTGAGGTCGGCAGGCGAACCGTTCTGCGGCGACGAGAGGTCGCCGGCCATGTCGGTGCGCACGCTCAACCCCGCGAGGTCGGCGAAGCGCAGGCCTCGCCGCTCGGCCAGCGGGTGGCCGGGCGGGGCCACGCACACCACCGGGTCGTCGAAGGCTCGCTCGACGATGAGGCCCATGCGGCGGTCGGCCAGCTCGTGGGGCTGCGGTAGGTGCCCGTTGCCGCCGGCCGAGGCGTCCACGCCCGGGAACGAGCCGAAGGCCACGTCGGCTGCGCCATCGGTGACAGCGGCCAGCACACGCTCGGCGTCGGCCTCCTCGTTGATCTTCATGTCGAGACCGTCGAGGGTGCCCGAGAGGTGCGGCATCACCGCCACCGCCACCGAGCTCTGCACGACCACTCGAACCACGTCGTCGCCCTGGAGCGCCGCCAGGGCCTCGTCGGCGAGGGCGAGGGTGCGCTCGGCGTAGGGCAGGAAGCGGTAGCCGGCGGCCGATGGCGCCATGCCATGCGGCAACCGCACGAACAGGTCCACTCCCAAGCGGCGTTCGAGGCGGCGGATCCTCTCGGAGACCGACTGCTGAGCCACACCCAACACAAGGGCTGCGCGACTCACGCTTCTCTCACGCGACACCAGGGTGAAGGCCCTCAGATCATCGATGCTGAAAGACATGGCACCCCCGATTCGAGCCATCTGTATGTATCTCCTTCGCTCGGTACAAGGTCACCGTAACGGATCCACAAGCGAGTTTCAAGACAGATACAAGATAAATTCGATAAACCCTCAGCCGTGACGTTGGGTATCCCGTCTGACCAGGGCTTTTCTCGATGACTTGGAGGGACATTCTCCCCAGAGCCCCCCACAAGAGGCCCTGGAGACGGGATCTGCTGGACTCAGCTCGGCCATCCCTTGTCGACCGGCCCTTGTGGGCCTACGGCGCTCAGAGGCCCGAAAACGCGAAGAAGGCCGGGGCGTGAGCCCCGGCCTTCTTCTCTTCGGCGTCTTAGATGGCTACAGCTCGGTGGGGATCACCGTGGTGTAGCGGTAGAGGAACGCAGCCATGGCCTGGCGGGTCAGGGCGTCGTTGGGACGGAAGTTGTCTCCTGGTGGTGTGGTGGTGATGCCTGTCTCGCCCATCCATGCGATGTAGGGGCAGAACTGATCCCCTGCCGGTACGTCTGGGTAAGGAGAGGTCGTGCAGGGCGCTGGGGCATCTGGGCCGTTGGCCAGTCTGTAGAGAAACGCTGACATGGCCTGTCGGGAGAGGTTGCCCGTTGGGTTGAAGGTGCCGTCTGGGTTTCCTTGGGTGATGCCTTCGTTCGCGAGCCAGGTGATCTCACCGCAGAACGCGTTGTCTAGGGCAACGTCTGGGAATGGCATCTCTGTACAGGTCGGGTTGGTTCCATCTGGGCTGCCCGAGAGCCTGTAGAGGAAAGCTGCCATTGCCTGGCGTGTGAGGTTGAGATCTGCCCCGAAGAACCCTGGGCTCATGCCTGTGGTGATGCCAGTTGCAGCCAGCCACTCGATCTCCGCGTAGAACGGGTGATCAGCTGGGACGTCGGAGAAGTTCACTCCTGGTCCCGGGCTCACCGTGTTCGAGGGATCTGAGGCTTCTCCAGTTCCTATGTCGTTCACCGCTTGGACGGTGAATGTGTAGTCCTGGCCCTCTTCGAGGCCGATCACGTCCACGTGGGTAACATCAGCCGAGGTGTGGGTCACCTTGCCCCCTGGGGAGGCAGTGATCACATATCCCGTGATGGGGCTGCCACCGTCGTTGGCCGGTGGGGTCCATGACACGTGGGCCATGAGGGGCCCAGCCTCTGCGGTGACTCCGGTCGGAGCCCCTGGTGCGGTGACGTCTCCACCGTTCACCTCGGTGACCGCAACCGTGTTGTTGGCGAAGTCACACGTGAGGTTCACGTCCACCTGGGGAAGGCCGAGTGGGCTCTCCTCGACAGACACGGTGATGAGCGCTGGGCTCTTCAGCTTGTAGAGGATGTCGGCGTTGGCGCTGGCTGTGACCGAGCCCTCGGTGTTCAACACGATCGGGGCGAAGGTGTCTTCGATGGTGGGGATCTCAGCTGGGAAGGCCCAGCTCTGAGTTGATCCACCTGAAGCCTCTATCGCCAGGTTCATGTTGATGAGCCGCATGTGGGTCTGCAGCTCCACCGGAAGTGCTGCCAGCTCCTCTGGGAGGGTCACCGACCACTCGAAGGCAACATCTGCAGAGCTCCCGGTGTCCAGCTCTGCTGGGACCGTGGAGATCACCGGCGTCGGGACTGTGACCGTGCCACCGGTGTCGGCCAGGTACAGCACCAGCAGTCCGATGGATGCCTCATCAGCTCCCATGCAGGTCATCACCGGTGGGTTCTCCGGATCGGGAGCTGTGATCTCATAGCTCTGGGCCGGAGAAGCCGAGCCCTCGTATGCCTCTG
>CAYNQN010000087.1:0-5365 GCA_964399375.1 uncultured Rhabdothermincola sp.
GCGACTTCGCCGTCTTCGTCCCAAGGGGCGTCCTGCTCGTCGCCACTGGGCTCGATGGTGCGCTCGGCCTGTATCCGCAGCAGCTGCTTGCGGTAGTTCCACTCGTAGAGGGCCTTCGACTCGTCGAGCCCCTCGTAGCACTGGAGGCGGATGAGGCGCGCCCCGGTCATCTCGGCCACCGACTTGGCGAGCTGCGTCTTGCCCGTGCCGGCCGGGCCCTCCACCAGCACCGGCTTGCCCAGCCTGTCGGCCAGGTACACCACGCCGGCTATGGCGTCGTCGGGCAGGTAGCCCACCTTGCGCAGCGCCTCGCGCACGGCGCCGGGGGAATCGAAGCGTTCGTCCATCTTGGCGAGCCTACCGGCCCCGCCCAGCAGCTCTTTCGCCCGATATCCGGGCTCAGCCCCGGATCTGGCCCTCTCCACGCACCACGAACTTCGCCGTGGTGAGCTGGCGCAGGCCCATGGGCCCCCGGGCGTGCAGCTTCTGGGTGGAGATGCCGATCTCGGCCCCGAAGCCCAGCTCCTCGCCGTCGACGAAGCGGGTGGAGGCGTTCACCAGCACCGCGGCGGCGTCGACCTCGGTGGTGAAGCGGTCGGCGGCGGCGAGCGAGCCTGTGACTATGGCCTCGCTGTGGCCCGAGCCGAAGCGGCTTATGTGTTCGATGGCCTCGCCGAGCGAGTCCACCACCCTCACCGCCAGCTTCAGGTCGAGGAACTCCGTGGCGTAGTCGTCGTCGCCGGCGGTGCCCACACCCCGTACCAGCCGTCGCGTCGCCTCGTCACCCACGAGCTCCACGCCCTCCAGCGCGGCGGCGGCCCTGGGGAGGAAGGCCGCTGCGACCTTCTCGTGCACGAGAAGGGTCTCGGCCGCGTTGCACACCGACGGGCGCTGGGTCTTGGCGTTCACCACGATGTCCAGCGCCATGTCGAGGTCGGCGGCGGCGTCGACGTACACGTGGCAGTTGCCGTCGCCGTCGATCACGTAGGGGACCGTGGCGTTCTCGAGGATGGAGGCGATGAGCGACGGCCCGCCGCGTGGGATGAGGCAGTCGACCGTGTCGCGCTGGCGCATGAACTCCACGGCGGCCTCGCGGCTGGTGTCGGTCACCAGCACGACGCTGTCGGCGGGGAGCCCAGCCTTGGCGACCGCCTCGCGGATGACCCCGGCGATGGCGATGTTGGAGCTGATGGCTCCCGACGATCCCCTCAGGAACGCCGCGTTGCCCGACTTGAGGCAGAGGCCGGCAGCATCGCTGGTGACGTTGGGCCGGTTCTCGTAGATGATGGCCACCACGCCGAGGGGAACGCGCACCCGCTCGACCCGCAGGCCGTTGGGGCGGACCCAGCCGTCGAGCACCTCGCCCACCGGATCGGCCAGGTTGGCCACCTGGTTCAAGCCCGACGCCATCGACCGCACCCGGTCCTCCGAGAGGCGCAACCGGTCGATCACCGTGGCCGTCACGCCGTTCGCCTCGGCGGTGGCCACGTCTTCGGCGTTGGCCGAGAGGATCTCCGAAGTGCGTGCCACCAGCAGGTCGGCTGCGGTGGCGAGAGCCTCGTCCTTCACGGCGGTGGATGCGGTGGCCAGGGCCCGCGAGGCCGCCTTCGCACGGCGTCCCAGCTCGGGCACGGGTGTGGGTGACGGACGCTCCTGCACCCCTGCAGGGTACCCTTCCCCCGCGACCGTTACCGGGGTGGTCGCATGCCGATGGTCGATTCTCCCGCAAGGAGGTGCGGTGCACCGGCTCGCGCGCTCATCGTGTTCCCACCTGCTCTGGGTCGCCGCTGCGGTGGCCCTCCTCCTTGCCGCCTGCAGCCCTCCCAGCACCGACGAATCGGCTCTCGGCAAGGCCTCGGGCGACGACTGCCTGGTGATCGAGGTGGTGGCCTCGCCCGAGAAGCTCGAGCTGGTGACAGACCTGGCCCAGGGCTTCAACCGGATCAAGCGGGAGGTGAACGGGCGCTGCGTGTTCGTCAACCCGAGGGGCATGACGTCGGGCGCGGCGACCAACCAGCTGGCCGGAGGCTGGGACGCGAAGACCGTGGGCCCTCCCCCCGTCATCTGGGCGCCGGCATCGAGCATGTGGGGGGCCATCCTCGACCAGCGCCTCGCCGAGCAGTCCGACGCCCCCATGGCGCGGGTCGGCACGCCCTTCGTGAGGACGCCGCTCGTGATCGCCATGCCGCGACCCATGGCCGAGGCGTTGGGCTGGCCGTCCAACCCGATCGGCTGGGCCGACATCGCCGACCTCGCCACCGACGACCAGGGATGGGCATCCCGCGGGCACCCCGAGTGGGGCGCCTTCCGCCTGGGCAAGACGAACCCGGAGGTGTCCACGAGTGGCCTGGCCTCTCTCGTCGCCCAGAGCTACGCCGCCGCCGGGAAGGTCAGCGGCCTGAGCACCAGCGACCTCTCCAGCTCGTCGGTGCTGAACGCCAACCGCGATGTGGAATCGGCCGTCGTCCACTACGGCGGCTCGACCACCACGTTCCTCGACAACTGGCTTCGTGCCGACCTGTCGGGAACCGCGACGCAGTACCTGTCGGCACTGGTCGTGGAGGAGAAGTCGGTACTCGACTACAACGCGGGCAACCCCGACGGCATCCTGCAGCCCGACGAGAAGCCGCTTCCCCCCTTGATCCCCCTGGTGGCGATCTACCCGGAGGAAGGCACGATCTACTCCGACCACCCCTTCTTCGTGCTCGACGCACCCTGGGTCTCCGACACCGCCCGGGCCGGCGCCAGGCTCTTCGGTGAGTACGTCCAGCGGCCGGAGAACCAGGAGCGGGCGCTCGGGCTCAACTTCCGCCCGGGCGACCAGCAGCTCCCCCTCCGCTACCCGATCGACCCGATCAACGGCGCGGATCCCAACCAGCCCCGGACCGTCCTCGAGGTCCCGGAGCCGGAGGTGATGGCAAAGCTCATCGATCACTGGCACGAGGTGCGCAGGGACGCCAGGGTGCTGCTGGTGGTGGACGTCTCGGCGTCGATGGGGGAACGGGCCTCGCCGGACAGCCCTGCGACGAAGTTGGAGCTCGCGACCAGGGCCGCCGCCGATTCGCTGGACCAGCTGGATCCCGACGACCAGCTGGGCCTGCGGCGCTTCTCCACCGGCCTGGGCGCCGACGGCCAGGCGCTCTGGATAGACGAGACCCCCGTGGGGTCGATGTCGGCCGTCGCCGACAGGATCGCCCGCGAGCTCAAGGAGCTGACCCCCGCCAACCAGACACCCCTGTACGAGGTCGCCCTCGCCTCGGTGCAGGCCATGTACGACCAGTACGACCCCAACCGCATAAACGCGGTGGTACTCCTCACCGACGGCCGCGAGAAGGCGGTGGCAAACGGAACGGCCGACGGCGAGGCCGACGCCCAGATGGCAGACGCGATCCAGGCGATGAGCGCGCTCACCAAGGGTTCCAGGGGCCGGCCCATCCGGCTCTTCCCCATCGCCTACGGCCCCGATGCCAACCTCAGCGTGCTGCGCCAGATGGCCGCCGCCACCGGTGGCAGGGCGTACAACGCCAGCGACCCGCGCACCATCGGCCAGGTCCTGACGGCCGTCTTCTCCAACTTCTGACCACGCCGGCGAACCGGCGTACCTACGTCATCGAAGCGATGACGAGCAAACGCAGGGTGAGGGGTGGGACGCGTGTCGGCCAGCAGTGGGGCGGTAACGTCGGGCGATGTCGCAGGTGAACGCCGAGGGTGACGTGAGCCCGCCGACAGGGAGCCGCCGGGGGCTGCTGGGCTCCAGCGCGATCGTGGCGGTGGGCACCGGGCTGAGCCGGGTGACGGGCCTTGCCCGCACCATCGTGATAGCGGCCGTGCTGGGCACCACGCTGCTGGGCGACACGTTCAACCTCGCCAACACGACGCCCAACATCTTCTACGACCTCATCCTGGGCGGGATCCTGGCGGCCACCCTGGTGCCGATCATGGTCGAGCGCTTCGACCGGGGTGACACGAAGGCCATCGACGCCCTGGCCACCGTGATCACCGCTTGCCTCGTCGTCCTCACGATCCTGGCGGTGCTTGCCTCGCCACTGCTGATAAAGCTCTACACGTTGGGGCTCGACGACGCCGAGGCCTCCGAGCAGGCGTCGGTGGCCGTACCCCTGCTGATGCTGTTCATGCCCCAGGTGCTCTTCTACGGCCTGACCGCCCTGTGGACGGCCATCCTCCACGCACGCCGGTCGTTCGCAGCGCCCGCCTTCGCCCCCGTGCTGAACAACGTGGTGGTGATCTGCCTCTTCCTCGGCCTGGCGCGGATCGCCGGGGGCGACCTCACCTTCGAGGGGGTCAGCGACGACAAGGCCCTGCTGGTGCTCCTGGGGCTGGGGACCACGGCGGGCATCGTGGCCATGACGGCGGTGCTCTGGCCTGCCCTGCGCAGGGCCGGCATCCGGCTGCGCTGGAACCCCGACTGGCGCAACCCGGCGCTGCGGACGGTGGCACGCCTGTCGGGGTGGACGTTCGGCTACGTGGCGGCCAACCAGGCGGTGTTCGTGGTGGTCCTGGCGCTGCTCAACGAGCAGGGCGCCGTGGCCGCCTACAGCTACGCGTGGCAGTTCTTCCAGCTCCCCGTGGGGCTCTTCGCCGTGTCGGTGATGACCACCTTCACGCCGGAGCTGGCGCTGCACGCCGGCCGCTGGGACCTGGACGCCTACCGGATGCGCTTCTCCCAGGGCTTGAGGCTGGGGACCCTGGTGGTGCTGCCCACGGCTGCGTGCCTGCTGGTGCTGGCCACCCCCCTGGTGACCGTGCTGCTGGAGTGGGCCGAGTTCGACGCTGCCTCCACGGCCTCCACGGCTCCCCTGCTGACCTGGCTGGCCCTTGGCCTGCCGGGCTTCGCCGTGTTCCTCTTCACGATGCGCGGCTTCTACGCCTTCAAGGACACCCGCACCCCGTTCTTCCTCAACCTCTTCGAGAACGGGTTGCAGATCGCGCTGTCGTTCGCTCTCGTGGTTCCCTTCGGCGCGGAGGGCGTGATGGCGGCCTTCAGCGTCTCCTACCTGGCGGCCGGCCTGGCGGGCCTGGCCATGCTGCACCGGCGGGCGGAGGGTCTGGGCAACATCGCACCCGGCCTCGCCAGGCAGGGCATCGCCGCGCTGGCGGCCGCCGTGGTGATGCTGGCCTTCAACCACCTCTACGAGGCCGGCGACCGCATGGGGTCGCTGGTGGAGCTGGTGGGAGGGGTCGTGATCGGCCTCGGGACCTACGTGGTGGCCCTGGCCGTTCTGAGGGGCGACGAGGGCAGCCTGCTGCGCTCGCTGCGCCAGCGCGAGCCTGCCGGCTAGCCAGCCGTCAGGCTCCGATCGCCCCGCTCTTGCCTGCTTCGCAGGCGGGCCGCTCGGGCCCCTGG
>CAYNQN010000087.1:5465-7361 GCA_964399375.1 uncultured Rhabdothermincola sp.
CGCTCCCTCGGGGAGCTCCGCCGAGTGCAGGCCCATCACCGCCTTGGCCATGCGCGAACCCATGGCGGCGAGGCCCTTGGCGAAGACGAGCCCGTCGGCGGTGATTATCTCCACCGCATCGCCCGCATCGAAGCGCCCCTCCACGTCCTGCAACCCGGCGGGGAGCAGCGACGCCGAGCCCGCCATGAGCGCACGGCGTGCGCCCTCGTCCACCACGAGCCTTCCCGAGGAGCCGATGGCAAAGGCGATCCAGAGCCTCCGGGCCGAGAGCCTGCGGTCGTGCGGTTGCACCACCGTCCCCACGCCCGGCGACCCGGCGAGGGCATCGGCCAGCACGCCGGGCCTGCTCGCCGCGGCTATCACGGTGCGCACGCCCGACCAGGCGGCGATCTTGGCGGCCGCCAGCTTGGTGACCATGCCGCCGCTGCCCTGCACGGTGCCCGCACCCCCCGCCCGGGCCTCCATCTCGTGGTCCACCTCCACGATCTCCTCGATGAGCGAGGCCGACGAGTCGAAGCGGGGGTCGGCCGTGAGCACGCCGGCGGTGTCGGTGAGCATCACCAGCAGCCCGGCCGAGACCATGTGGGCCACCAGGGCGGCGAGCCTGTCGTTGTCGCCGAAGCGGATCTCGTCGTCGGCCACGGCGTCGTTCTCGTTGACCACGGGCACCACACCCAGCGCCAGCAGCCTGTTGAGCGTCCTCTGGGCGTGCACGTACTGGCGCCGCTCCATGAAGTCGAGCGGCGCCAGCAGCACCTGCCCGGCGATGAGGCCGTGGGTGGCCAGCTCTTCGTTGTAGACCTGCAGCAGGCGGCTCTGGCCCACCGCCGAGACCGCCTGGAGCGTCACGGCGTCCTTCGGGCGGCGGGCTCCCTCGAGCCCCAGAGCGGGCAACCCCGCCCCGATGGCCCCGGAGCTGACCACCACCACGTCGTGGCCGGCCGCCCGCAACTCCCCCACCTCGCCGCACAGCTTGGCCACGGCGGGCCTGCTCACGTCGCCCACCTCGTCGGTCACCGACGATGTGCCGATCTTGGCTACGACTATCACCGCTCGCCCCAGGTGCGGCGCTGGCCCACTCCGCGGAGCGGGGCGTAACGGAGGACCACGATCATCAGTCTTCTTCGTACTCGAAGGAGAGGTCGCCGATGTGGACCACGTCGCCGTCGACCGCTCCCGCGCGCGCCAGCGCCTTGTCGACGCCAAGCTTCCGCAGGCGCTCCTGGGCGTAGTCCATCGCCTCGGGTTGGGTGAGATCGGAGAGGGCGACCGCTCGCTGCGCCTGGCGTCCGAGCACGAGGAAGCTGCCGTCGTCCTGGCGCTGCACCTGCACGCCGGCTGGGACCGGCCGGTGCACCACGAAGCCCTCGGGCTCCACCATCGCCTCCCTCGCCTCGCGCACGAGTCCGGCCAGCTCACCGACGAGTCCGGCCACCCCCTCGCCGGTCACGGCGGAGATGCGCGAACCCACGAAGCCGTCCGCCGACTCGTCGGTGGCTATGTCGGATCGGGAGCCCACCACCACCCGGGGCCGCGACAACAGCGCGGGGTCGTACGCGGCCAGCTCTGCCATGAGCACCCGCTCCTGCTCGACGGGCGAGGTGGCGCCGTCGGGACCTCCCCCGAGGTCCAGCAGCACTGCCAGCACTCGCACCCGCTCGATGTGGCGGAGGAACTGGTGCCCTAGGCCCTTGCCCTCGGCGGCACCCTCGATGAGGCCGGGGATGTCGGCCACGACCATCTCGAAGCCGTCGTCCACCCGCACCACCCCGAGGTGGGGGCGCAAGGTGGTGAAGGGGTAGTCGGCCACCTTGGGACGGGCGGCGGAGATGCGGGAGATGAGGGTGCTCTTGCCGACGTTCGGGTAGCCGACGAGGGCGACGTCGGCCATGAGCT
>CAYNQN010000088.1:0-7324 GCA_964399375.1 uncultured Rhabdothermincola sp.
AAGGCCAGCCGGGCGGGCACGTTGGCCTTGATCACGCCGGTGATCACGTTCACCGACGGTCGTTGCGTGGCTATGACCAGGTGGATGCCCACCGCCCGGGCCATCTGGGCGATGCGGCAGATCGACTCCTCCACGTCGCGGGCTGCCACCATCATCAGGTCGTTCAGCTCGTCGACCACCACGAGGATGTAGGGCAGGCGCTGGTAGGCGATGGTGGGGTCCACGTCGTCACGCAGGTCGCCCCGGTCGTAGGCGGCGTTGTAGCCGTCGATGTCGCGGAAGCCCACCTCGGAGAGCAGGTCGTAGCGGCGCTCCATCTCCTTCACCGCCCAGTCGAGGGCGTTGGCGGCCTTCTTGGGGTTGGTGACCACCCCGGTGAGGAGGTGCGGCAGCCGGTTGTACTGGCCCAGCTCCACACGCTTGGGGTCGACGAGGATGAGGCGCACCTGATCGGGGGTGGAGCGCATGAGCACCGAGGTGATGAGCGAGTTGATGCAAGACGACTTGCCCGCACCGGTGGCACCGGCGATGAGGAGGTGGGGCATGCGTGCCAGGTTGGCCAGCACGGCCCGCCCGTTGATGTCGCGCCCTATGGCCACCTCCAGTGGGTGGGTGGCCGAGCGGGCCTCGGGCGAGGCGAGGATGTCGCCGAGGGCCACGACCTGGCGCTTGACGTTGGGCACCTCCACCCCGATGGCCTGACGACCGGGGATGGGGGCGAGGATGCGCACGTCGGGCGTGGCCATCGCGTAGGCGATGTCCTTGTGGAGGCTCGTCACCTTCGACACCTTCACGCCCGGCCCCAGCTCCAGCTCGAACCGGGTGACCGTGGGGCCCACGACCATGCCCACCAGGCGGGTCTCGACGCCGTGCTCGGCCAGGGCGCTCTCGAGCGTGCGGCCCTGCTCCTCCACGAGCTGGCGGTCGACCTCCTGGACCTCGGAGCGCTCCAGCAGCTTGCGCGGCGGCAGCTTCCACACCGGCGCCTTGGCAGCGGGGCCGAGGTCGATGGCGAGCTGACCGGCCTCGCCGGTGGCGCCGTCGTCCTCGGGGCCCTCGTCGTCGGCCTCCACCGGGTCGGGCTCGGGCACGTGGATGGCGACGGCGCCGGCTGCGGCCTCTTCGCCGCCCTCGTCCGGCTCGGCGGCGGCTTCCACGTCGAACAGGTCGACCTCGCCGGCCACCTGGACGGTCGGCGCCACGGGCTCCGGCAGGACACCCCCGACGGAGGTGCCGGAGGCGGTCTCGTCGTCGGCGAGGGCCTGCTGGCCCTCCATGTCGAACAGGCCACCCACCCTGTCCTTCATGAAGCTGCCCACCGGCCGCACGCCTGAAGCGGTGCGAGCCGCCACCGCCCTGATGGTCGTGCCGGTCACCAGCACGATGCCGATCACCGCTGCGGCCACCAGCACCAGGCCGCTGCCCCACTCGCCGAGCACGTCTGCCAGCAAGCCGCCCGTGGCCAGGCCCACCCAGCCCCCGGCCTCGGTGAGCTCGGAGACCGGTGAGCCCCAGGCGGGCTGGCCACCGAGGAGGTGGGCCAAGCCGCAGGCCGAGGCCATCATCAGCGCTGCTCCCAGGCCCAGCTTCAAGCCCGAGCCCCGTGCAGCGCCTGCGCCCGCCCGGGCCCTCGATCCCTCGGTAGCACCCTCGCCGGAGGCTGGTTGGCGCGGCCCTCGCACCAGCAGGCCACCTATCACCACCAACAGCGGGGGCACCGCGTAGGCGCAACGCCCCACGAGCGCACCCAGGCCCTCTGCGATCGCCTCGCCGAGCGGGCCCGCTGCATCGGCGTAGACGCCGAGGGCGGCCACGAGGGCGAAGACGATGAGGCCGATGCCCCAGACGTCGTGACCGTGGCCATCGAACACGGCCTTCAGGCCGCCGGAGGAACCTGCCCCCTTGCGGGCCGTCGCGCCCTTGCGGGCTCGGGCCTTGGGCCGCTTGGTCGAGCCGGCCTTGGAGGTGGAGCGGCGCGAGCGGGGCTTCGCCGGCGCCTTGCGGGATCTGGTGGTGCTTGCCACGGTTCGGTACCTGTCGTCGAGGATCGCCAAGAGGTGCCGACCCGACGGCTCCTACGCCCGCGCCGTGGTCTGCAGCTGTGCTTCAGCCTCCCAGACGATAACCCACGAGCGGTGGACCCTGGCCGGTGGGCACCGTCAATCCAGGCGGCCGTGCTCACGGCAGTTCGCCGTGTAGCCGGTGGGGGTCACCTGCACCCGCAGGCGGCGCCCGCAGGTGGGGCAGAAGCGGGGCGGATCGAGGCTGCGGGCACCCACCTCGCCCTCGCAGCCCGTGGCCCCGGGGTGAGCCGGCGCCCCGCACCACCTGCAGAAGCCCTCGGGCCCGCTCGCGTCCCCGGCGCCGGGGTCACCACCGGTGCCGCGCCGGCCGGGCATGGGGAGGCTCGCGGGAGGCACTGCGACGACCTGTCAGATCACCTTGCTGAGGGCGCCTATGGGCATCTGCAGGTCGTCGAGCATCTGGAGGTCGTCTTCGGGCTGGCGGCCCAGCGTGGTGAGGTAGTTGCCCACTATCAGCGCGTTGATGCCGGACGTCATCCCGAGGGCTTGCAACTCCCGCAGCGTCACCTCCCGGCCGCCCGCGTAGCGCAGGATCACCGAGGGCAGGCCCAGGCGGAACAGCGCTATCCAGCGGATGGCCTCCATCGGCTCCACCAGCTCCTGGCGGGCCAGGGGCGTCCCCGGCCGGGGCGAGAGGAAGTTGATGGGAACCTCGGCGGGCTCCACGTCGCGCAGCTGCCCGATGAGCTCCACGCGCTGGTCGACCGTCTCGCCCATGCCCAGCAGCACGCCGCAGCACAGCTCCATGCCGTGCTTGCGGACCAGCTGGCAGGTCTCGAAGCGGTCCTCCCAGCGGTGCGTGGTCACGATCTTGTCGAAGTACGAGTGCGCCGTCTCGAGGTTGTGGTTGTAGCGGTGGACCCCGCCCTCGGCCAGGCGACCGGCCTGGTCGTCGGTGAGGATCCCGGCGCTCACGGCGACGTTGATCCCCACCCGCTCGCGCACCAGGGGCACCAGCTCCAAGAGGCGCTGCATGGTGCGCTCGTCGGGGCCGCGCACCGCCAGCACGATGCAGAACTCCGAGGCACCGAGGCGGGCGGTCTCCTCAGCGGCCTTGAGCACGTCGTCGGTGTCGAGGAAGGGGGTGGCCAGCACGGGCGACTCGAAGCGCGACGACTGGCTGCAGAAGTGGCAGTCCTCCGGGCACCCGCCGGTCTTGGCCGAGAGGATCCCCTCCACCTCCACCTCGGGACCGCACCACGCCAGGCGCACCTCGTGCGCCAGGGCCGCCAGCGAGGGCACCGACGAGTCGGCCAGCTCGGCCAGCTCGCCCAGCTCGGCCATGCTCAGCTGCTCGCCCCTGTCGAGCAGCTTGGCCCCGGCGTCGGCGATCAGAGCACGAGCAGACATGTCTGGCATGCCGAGAGGCTAACGAGAGGCGCCCCCGACCCACGAACTGGCAAGAGGGGGCCTCAAGCCTCCATGACCACGGGGACGATCATCGGGCGGCGGCGGGTCTGCTCGTTCACGAAGCGGCCGGCGGCCCGGCGCACGTGGCGCTGGAGGGTCTCGATGTCGATGACGTCGTTGGCCAGGGCGTCCTTGAGGGAGTCGCGCACGGCGTCGGCGCACTGGTCGAGGAGGTCCTCGGCCTCGGGGGCGTACACCCAGCCCCTGGTGATCACCTCGGGCCCCGTGATGATCGAGCGGTTGGTCACGTCGATGGCCACCACCACCGCCACCACGCCCTCGGCGGCCAGCACCCTGCGGTCGCGCAGCACCCCGGCCCCCACGTCGCCGATGATCCCGTCGACGTAGAGGAACCCCGCAGGGGCCGCGCGCTTCGAGAGCTTGAGGCCCTTGTTGCGGAGCACAACCTGGTCGCCGTCCTCGCAGATGACCACGTTGCTGTCGGGCACGCCCATGGTGCGCGCCAGGCGTGCGTGGGCGCTGAGGTGCCGGTACTCGCCGTGGACCGGCACGAACCACTCGGGCCTGGTGATCGACAGCATCGTCTTGAGCTCTTCGGCCTTGGCGTGCCCGGTGGCGTGCACGTCGGAGATCCCGGTGTGCACCACCTCGGCACCGAGGCGCACCAGGCCGTCGATCACCTTGGAGACGTTCGACTCGTTGCCAGGGATGGGGTGGCTGCTCATGATCACCACGTCGCCCGGGCCCACCTTGAGGCGCCTGTTCTCCTGCGCGGCCATCAGCGCCAGCGCCGAGAGGGGCTCGCCCTGCGACCCCGTGCTGATCACGCACAGCTCGGCGGGGTCCAGGTCGCCCACGTCGTCGACGTCGCGCAGCTTGGCGTCGGGTATGTGCAGCAGGCCCATCTCGCGAGCCAGGCGCACGTTCTTCTTCATCGACATGCCCATGGTGGCCACGGTGCGCCCGAAGGCCAGGGCGGCATCTGCTATCTGCTGCACGCGGTGGATGTGCGAGGCGAAGCAGGTGGTCACGATGCGCTGGCCGTCGTAGTTGTGGAACAGCTCGTAGAGCACCTTGCCCACGGCGCTCTCCGAGCGGGAGTAGCCCTGCTCCTCCGCGTTCGTGCTGTCGGAGAGCAGCAACCTGATGCCCTCGTCGTTGGCGATCGCCCCGATGCGCCCGAGGTCGGTGAGGCGACCGTCGACGGGTGTGAGATCGAGCTTGAAGTCGCCCGTGTGCAGGATCGCCCCCTGGGGCGTGTGGAACACGGTCGCGAAGCCGTGGGGCACCGAGTGCGTGACCGGGATGAACTCCACGTCGAACGGGCCTATGCGCCTCCGCTCGCCGTCGGCCACCGCCACCAGCTTCGTGCGGTCGCGCAGGCCGGCCTCGTCGATGCGGTTGCCCGCCAGGCCCAGGGTGAGGGGCGAGCCGTAGATGGGGAACGACATCTCCCTCAGCAGGAACGAGAGGCCGCCCACGTGGTCCTCGTGGCCGTGGGTGGCTATGCAGCCCACGATGCGGTCGGCGTTCTCGCGCAGGTATGAGAAGTCGGGAAGGACGAGGTCGATGCCCAGCATGTCGGCCTCGGGGAACATGAGCCCGCAGTCGAGCAGCATGATCGAGCCCTCGACCTCTATGCAGGCGCAGTTCCTCCCGATCTCACCGAGCCCTCCCAGGAACGTGATCTTCACGGGATCGGTCACGGGATCACCACCTCCAGCACATCGCGGGTCGTCGGGAGGAAGGCGACGATCGCCGGGTCAACCATGGAGCGCTTCCCACACCTGCCGTGCCCTTTCCTCCAGGCCGTCGGGCGAAGGCCCCAGGGGCAGGCGGCACTGCCCAGCTGGCTGGCCGAGCACCCGGAGCATGGCCTTGGACGGCAACGGGTTGGGGCTGGCGTCGCCCGATTCGAACTGGTAGCTGGGGATGAGCCTGGCGTTGATCTGCCGAGCCAGCTCCACGTCGCCCTTGCCGAACGCCGCCACCATGTCGCGCAGCGGCCCGGCGCTCCAGTGGGAGCACACGCTGATGATCCCGACCGCTCCCACGGAAAGTAGGGGAAGGGTCAGGGCGTCGTCGCCGGCGTAGAGCTCGAAGCTCTCGGGCGTCTCGGCCACCAGGCGCGCCGAGGCGGCGGGATCGCCCGCGGCATCCTTCACCGCCACCACGTTGGGCACCTCGGTGGCCAGGCGCACGATCACCTCGTGAGAGATCTTGCGGCCCGTGCGCACCGGGATGTCGTAGAGGATCACCGGCAGATCGGTGGCCGCGGCCACGTGGCGGAAGTGCGCCTCGATGCCCGCCTGCGAGGGGCGGTTGTAATAGGGGGTCACCAACAGCACCGCGTCGACCCCAGCGGCGCCGGCCTTCGACGTGAGCTCGGCCGCGTGGCGGGTGTCGTTCGTGCCGCTGCCGGCGATCACGGGCACGTCCACCGCTTCGCGCACCGCGTGCCAGACGTCTACCTGCTCCTCGTCGGTGAGCACGCTCGCCTCGCCGGTAGTACCGGTCACCACGAGGCCGTCGCTGCCCTGCGACACCAGCCAGCGCGCTAGGGCAGCCGCGCCGTCGAGGTCGAGCGCGCCCTGGTCGTCGAAGGGGGTGACCATCGCCGTGATCACCGAACCGAACCTTCCCATCACACTCGCTCCCGTCTCATGCCGAGACCGGCTCTCTCGTGCCTGCACGGGTTCATGCCGACACAGACTCACGCTGGAGCCCCAGGGTGGAGAGGAGGTCCTCGTGGAGCTCGAACCAGACCGAGTGGTACGAGTCGACCGTGAGCCTGTCGAACCACTCCAGCTCGCCGCTCTCAACCCGGCGGCGCGCGCCGGCGAGGCGGGGCCCGTAGCCGGCGAAGCGGTCGAGCACGGCGGCGAGCTCGGCGCAGATGGGCTGTGCAGCCTCCAAGTCGAGCACACGGAGCCTGGCGAGCACCGCTGCGTCGTAGGCCTGGTCGGTGTGGTCGTTCACGACCACCGCCGGGCCCTCCGGGCCCTCGCCCGCTGCAGGCGCCCTGTCGTGCGAGGTGGGTCCGCCGCCATCCCCGTGGCGCCGGGGCCGCAGCTGCCAATCGGTGAAGAGCTGGAGCATCTCGGCGTTGCACCCTTCGAAGCTCCGGTAGGCGCTCTCCACCACCTGCCGCGAGCCGGTGCTATCGAGCTCGCCGGCGAGCGCCCGCTCGTCGTGGGCCCTACCGGCCTCGGTGAGGCTCCATCCACCCACGGCACCCGGGCGATGGCGAACCAGGCCCCGGGCCTCGCCGGCCCTCAGCAACGAGACCACATCGGCCTCTGCCAGGCCCCTGCGCCGGGCGAGCTCGCCGGCCTCGGCGAAGCCCCGGAGGCGAAGATCGTGGCGCACCAGCATGTCCAGATCGGAGAGGTGCGCCATGGCCCGAAGGCTACCAGTGAGCCTGGCGGCTACTCCTGCTCCGATGCGGCGGCCAGCTCGTACTCGGAGCCGCTGTCGGTGAGGTTCTCGAAGCCGATCACACCCAGATCGGTGAACCGGTCGCGCAGCCACCCGTCGGCGGCGTCCAGCAGGCCGAGCTTGCGGCAGTTGGGCACGATCTTCGAGAAGAGCATCGACTGGAACATCACCTGGTCGGGGGTGCGCATGACCAGGTCGACGGCCTCGCGCACGGGCACGCCCATGCGCTCCCACACCTCCTGCTGCAAGAAGCGGTCGCGCATGCGCACCGCCGCCTCGAAGGCGAACTCCTGGCGCTCGCGCAGCTCGGCGGCCGACAGCTCGGCGTAGTGCTCCTTCAGCGAGAGCACGCCGAAGGCCACGTGGCGCGCCTCGTCGGCCATCACGTAGCGCAGCATCTGCTTGAAGAGAGGCTCGGTGGTCATCTGGTG
>CAYNQN010000089.1:0-6798 GCA_964399375.1 uncultured Rhabdothermincola sp.
GCATCTCGGCCCTGCTGGAGCTGGGCGCCGGCTTCCACCCCGACCTCACCGGCCGGGAGAACATCTACCTCAACGCCGCCATCCTCGGGCTCTCCAAGAAGGAGACCGACAGCCTCTACGGCCAGATCGTGGAGTTCTCCGGGCTCTCGGAGTTCATCGACACGCAGGTGAAGTACTACTCGAGCGGCATGTACGTGCGGCTCGGCTTCTCGGTGGCCGTGCACGTGGACCCCGAGATCCTGCTGGTCGACGAGGTCATCGCCGTGGGCGACGAGGAGTTCCAGCGCCGGTGCCTCGACCACCTCAACAAGCTCCGCCGCAAGGGGGTGACCATCGTCCTGGTCACCCACGGGCTGAGCGTGGTGCAGTCGATGTGCGACGAGGCCACCTGGCTCGACCACGGCGTGATCCAGGCCCAGGGCGAGGCCAACGAGGTGGTCAACCAGTACATCAGCCAGGTGAACCAGGCCGAGATCGACCGCATGACCCACGAGGTGGCCACGGGGGTCGAGGGCGCAAGCAACTTCGGCTCGGTGGTCGCTCTGGAGCGGGTCGAGCTGCTCGATGGCGAGGGCAACGTGACCCCCGTGGCCACCACCTTCGAGCCGCTGGTGGTGCGCGTCCACTTCCGTGCCAACGAGGTGGTCGAGTGGCCCCGGTTCGCCTTCACCCTGGAGAGCGAGGGTGGGGTCCACCTTGCCGTACCGGGGATGAGGGCCCCCCTGCAGCAGATGCCGTCGTACGTGGGCGAGGGCCACATCGACTACGAGATCGACCGCCTCCTGCTGGCGCCCGGCGAGTACACCGTGAAGGTGGCGGTGAGGGACGTGAAGGCCATGACGGTGCTCGACAGGCTCGACTCACCTCCCGCCACGCTGCGGGTGCAGCCCGGCAACGAGGCCGTCTACGGCCTGGTCGACCTGAACGGCCGCTGGCTCCCCCCGACGGCCAAAGAGATCTGACCTAGAGGCCCAGGCGGCGGGCCAGCCAGCGCAGGCCGCTGTTCACCATCTGGACGGGTCCGCCCTCTCGCCAGACGTTGCGGGCGGAGCGCAGCTTGTTCTTCACGCGGGCGACCAGCTCCCTGCGCACGATGCCGACGTGGGGTTGCTTCACCACCGGCTGCGCCTGGAGGGCATCGGGGGCGCGCTCGGCGCGACGGCAGAACTCCACCAGCGGCTTCATCACCTGCGACCAGCGCAGCTCGGTTGCGATCTCGGCCACGTTGCGGCGGCACTCGGCGGCCAGCTCCTCGTCGGTGAGGAGCCTGTGCAGCGCCTCCTCCAGGCCGTCCACGTCCTCTGCTTCGACGGTCAGTCCCAGGCCCCGATTCTCTATGAGGGTGGCGAGGGTGTCGCCGGCCGTGCTGACGACCGGCAGCGACGTCCAGAAGTAGTCCAGCACCCTGGTGCGGAACGAGAACTCGGTCTCGATGTGGTCGAAGTGGTTGGTCACGCCGATGTCGGCGTCGAGCAGGTGGTTCTGGCGCTCCTCGTAGGGCACCCAGCCGTCGTTGAAGAACACGTGCGAGCCCATGAGGCCCAGCTCCTCGGCCAGCTGGCGCGCCTCCCAGGAGACCCGCATCTCCGCCACGTCGGGGTTGGGGTGCTTGGTGCCCATGAAGTACAGCCGCACCTCGGGGATGCGGTGGCGGAGCCGGTCGACCGCACGGATGAGGGTGAGCGGGTCGAACCAGTTGTAGATGCCCCCTCCCCAGATGATCACCTTGTCGTCGGGGCCGATGCCGTCGACGACGCCGCGGATGCCGGGCCCGGTGCGCACCGGTGGCTCGTCGGCCACGCCGAAGGGCACCACCGAGAGGAACTTGGAGAGGCTCTCGTCGCGCTCGTAGACGAGTGGGTTGACCCTCTGCATGGCGGCGAGCTGGCCCAGCCAGAAGTCGCGCTGCTTCTCGCTGGCGCACATGAAGTAGTCGCCGCGGAGGATCTGCTCGTTGAGCACCCGGACAGAGTCGGCGATCACGTTGGTGCGCCACTCCAGGGGCTCGAACCGGAACAGCTCCAGCTGCTCCAGGTGGAACGGGTCGTAGAGGTCGACCACGATCACCTTGCGCGACTGGGTGAGGAAGGGGACGTCGTGCAGCAGGAAGCCCTGGAGCACGATCACGTCGCACCACTGCTCGAGCTCGCGCCACTCGTCTAGCCCCACGCCGCCCCGGGCCTCGAAGTCGGGGTGGGAGACCTCGCAGCGCGCCCGGGTGACCAGGCGCACCTCGTGCTCGTGCGAGAGCAGCTTGGCCATGTGCCACGCCCGTATGGCAGGACCGGCCATGCGAGGCGTGAGGGTGTCGCTGGTGGCGACGACGATGCGGCGGCGCTCGCCAAAGGTCTCGGCCACGTCGAAGATCTCGCTCAGCGACTCGAAGGCCGACACGTAGGACGGGTTGGCGATGTTGGCCTGGAAGGGCTTGCGGAAGAGGCGCACCAGCTCACGATCGGAGCGCATGCGGGAGTCCTGCACCTTCTGCCGGGCCTCTTCGAGCTGCGGCAGGGCTTCGGTGAACGAGTCGACGGCGTAGGTGGCGGCGAGCATCTGCTTGGAGACCGTGGCCTCCTCGTCGCTGTCGCTGTCGTCGGCGCCACCGCGCTCCAGGTCGAGCGAGTGGGCATCGGCGTCGCCCAGGGCGATCCCGCGGCGCACCGTGAGGAGCAACGCCGCTGGGAGCACTCGCTCGAGGGTCTCGGGCTCGTAGTTCTTGTAGATGGTGAACAGGGCGTTGCGGTTGAGCAGGTAGGCCTCGTACCACGATCCGTAGCGGCTCATGGTGGCGTGGTGCCGGTGGCGCACCACCGAGGTGGGCACGTAGCGGACCCGGTGACCCGACAGCCACGTGCGCCAGCCGAAGTCGACGTCCTCGAAGAACATGAAGTAGCGCTCGTCGAAGCCGCCCAGCTTCTCGAACAACCAGCGGGGCACGACCATCGCCGCACCGGTGGCGAAGAGCACGTCGTCGGGGTCGTCGAAGGCGGGCTGGTCGGGCGCTCCCACGTGGAGCTTGTAGCCCTGGCCGTCGAAGCTCATCCCGGCGGCGGCGAAGTCGATGGCCTCGCCGTCCCAGTCGAGCACCTTGCTGGCCACGCACCCCAAACCGGGCTGGGTGTCGAAGGCCTCCACCGCAGCGCGGATCCAGCCGGGCTCGGGGCGGGCGTCGTTGTTGAGGAAGGCCACGTACTCGCCGTCGCTGCGCTCGACCCCGAGGTTGCAGCCTGCGGCGAAGCCGAGGTTGCGCTCGGATGCGACAAGTGTCACATGGGGGGCTGCGGAGCGGATCGCCTCGGCGCTGCCGTCGCCGGAGTCGTTGTCGACCACCACCGTCTGTATCCGGTCGGTCGGCCAATCGAGCGCGCCGATGCCCTCGATGGCTTCGAGGGTGTCGGCCGCCGACCGGAAGTTGACCAGCACGACCGAGACGAGGGGCTCGTGGCCTGGTTGCACGCAGGCGAGGCTAGCAGCGCGGCTACCCTCGCCCGCCGTGACCAAGCTGGGCTCCAAGCCGCTCGCGTGGGACGTGCTCGTCTCGCTCCTGGTAGCTCTGTGTTGCGTGGCCGGGGTGGCGTTCCACGTGCGGAACCAACCGAGGCTCTCGCCGCTCGACGAGTTCCAGCAGGCCGACTACGTGCTGGAGGTGGCCGAGGGGAACGTGCCCCGCCAGGGCGACCGGGTGGGCGAGGAGGCCCAGCAGATCCTCGCCTGCCGGGGCCTCGACCTGGACGTCCAGCTCCCCGAGTGCGGCTCCGACGATCCGGTGGACGTCTACCCCGAGGCCGGGTACAACACCTCGCTGGGCCACTCACCCCTCTACTTCTGGGTCACAGCCGCCACCCGCAACCTGTTCTCCTTCTTCGACCACAGCGACGGCCTCACGGCCATGAGGGCCACAGGAGCGCTCTGGCTGGCGGGCGGTGCGGTGCTGCTCTACGCGGCGCTCCGCGCGATGACGGCAGGGAGGGCACAGGCGGCGCTCCTGGCGCTAGCGGCGTCGCTGGCCCCCGGCACGCTCTACGCCGCCTCCACCACCAACAACGACGTGGGCCTCTACGCGGCAGGCTGCGCCTTTCTCCTGCTCGCCGTGCTCTGGCTGAGGCGAGAGCACCAACCCGCTCCCTGGAGGGACCCGATCGTCTACGGCTTCGCCGTGGTCGCCGCCCTGGCCACGCTCATCAAGGCCTCGGCGTACCTGGGGGTGCTCTTCGTGGCGGTGGCCCTGCTGCTCCCCCTGCTGCGCGGCCTGCTCGCCAGGGTCCCGGGGTGGCTGCGGGCAGCAAGCGACGCCATGCCCGACGCCGCCACGATCCGCTCGGCGCTCGCGGTGGCAGGAGCCGGCCTGCTCGCATGCGTGGTGGCGGCGATCGGCTGGAAGTGGATCATGACGGCGCGCCAGGTGATGCCGATCGACGAGATACCGATGTTCCGGCGCTACCACGTGGACGGGCTCGAGGCTCGCTTCTTCTTCGAGCAGTACTTCGCGGTGCTGCCGCCCCTGCGGCCCACCTACATCTCGCCTTCCATCGCCACTGCCGGGCTCGACTTGGCCATAGGGCTCGCCTCGGCCCTCCAGCTCGCGGTGATCCTGCTCCCCCTCATGGGCCTGCGAGGCCGCGTCGAGGGCCGCTACCGCGACGTGCTGGTCTCGGTGGCGCTGGTGCTGGCCGTCTCGGGCCCCACGCTGGTGTTGCTCAACTACCTGGCCCTGGCCAACTACCAGGGCGTGCCCTCGCGCTACGGCCTGGCGTTGGTGGCGCCGTTGATGGGCGCCGTCGTGGTCGCCAGCAGGGCCCGGTTGTTCCGCATCGCCTCGAGTGCGATCCTCGTGGCACCAGCGGCCATCTACGTCGGTGCGGTGGTGTTCTGACAGCATGGCAATCCCATGAGATCCAGCAGCCGATAAGGGTGAGCCCGTCGATCCCGAGAGGGACGTTTCGGGCGATCGGTGGTGCTGCCTTCGTGGTGGCCGCTACGGCGTTGCTGCTCGTCCGCCAGGCGGGCTCGGAATCCTGGCGCACGGTGTGGTCCGAGGACGTGAGCATCTTCTACGTGGACGCAACGAGCCATCCGTTCCACGAGACGCTCCTCATGCCGTATGCCGGGTACGCCCACTTCATCCCCCGCCTCCTTGCGGCCATCGGAGTGGACCTGAAGGTCTGGTGGTACGCCCCATGGGTCGCGGTGACCTCCGCCCTGGTGGCAGCGCTCCTCGCCCTGTTCGTCTACACCGCCAGCGCTCCGCTGCTACGTGCGCCTTTGCGGCGGGGGATCCTCGCGTCCGCCACGTTGCTCCTCCCGATCCTTCCCTTCGAGGTCGTAGGGGCGATCTGCAACATCCAGTGGTTCTTCGCCCTGCCCTGCCTGCTCGCTCTCCTGTTCCCGGTGTACCGAGCGGTGCCCGTGGTGGTCCGCTCCGTGATCTCGGTGCTCGGCCCGCTCACGGCGCCACTGGCGGTGCTGCTCGCGCCTCTGGCCGTCTGGCAGCTCGTGGCCGGCATGCGCCGGCGGGCCCCGGCACGAACCCTCGTGGTCCCAGCCCTCTACCTGCTCTCGTCGTGCGTGCAGATGCTCGTGTACCTGACGGCCGAGACGACCACGGCCGAGAGCACGTCCAGCGGGCTGGCACTGGACCTGGTGAAGCTCTACTCGGCACGAGTGGTGAACGACCTGGTGTTCGGTGTGCGCGTCACCGACGGCCTCTGGCCGACGTTGCGCTGGGGCCTGGTGGTGATAGCCGTGGTGATCCTGTCGTCGCTCGTCGCAGTGAAGCTCTGGCGGGCCAACCGCCGGTCCCGCCTGTGGGTGCTCTCCCTGGTGGGCGCAAGCATCGTGCTCTTCTCGGCCGAGCTCATCCCCAGGCAGAGCCACATCGTCGGGATGGTGCCCGACGAGGTCTACCTCCACGGCGGCACGAGGTGGATGGTCCTACCTGCGCTCCTCCTGGTCATGGCTCTGCTCGTACCCCCGGACGTTCCGGACGGGCTCACGGTGAGGGCTGACGGCGCGCCAGCGCTGCCGGGCGCGATAACCGACATGCCCCCATCGGGAGACGACAGGGGCGACGGCTGGTGGCAGCGGGCAACAGGTGGCCTGCCGTGGATCGGGCTGGTGGCGACGACCGTGCTCTGGCTCGCCGTCTCGATCGGCCCCTCGTTCAGGTTCGACAACGACCGCTCCCACCGACCCACCTGGCCCGAGGTCGTAGGGCCCGCACTGGAGAAGTGCGAGATCGACCCGGCGGGGACGCCCACGCTCGCCATCCCGCCCGGTTGGCAGGCTCCCATACCTTGCGAGGACCTGGACTGAGGCCGCTGGGCGCAGGATCGGGCTTGTGCCTCACACGCCCGCCCCGAACGGCTGGTCTGAGACGCTGGGCCGGTAAGCTCGCCCGCTGATGCAGGGCCAGGAGAGTCGGGGAGACGAGTTCGAGCGCGACGTGGTGGTCGTGGGCGGCTGCGGCCACGTCGGGTTGCCGCTCGCCCTGGCCCTGGCCGACCGGGGCCTCTCGGTGGCGTCGTACGACATCGCTGCCCCGGTGGTCGAGCGGGTCATGGCGGGCGAGATGCCATTCGAGGAGCCCGGCGGGCCCGAGATGCTCCGTCGCTGCCTCGACTCCGGCAGGTTCCTGGCCACCACCGATGCCGCCGTCACGGCCACCGCCGAGAACGTGGTGGTCGTCATCGGCACACCGGTGGACGAGCACCAGAACCCCGACCCGGCGGCGGTGCGCCTGGCGGTGGCCGACATCGCCGATCACCTTCGGGACGGCCAGCTCCTGGTGCTGCGCAGCAC
>CAYNQN010000089.1:6808-7173 GCA_964399375.1 uncultured Rhabdothermincola sp.
TATGGGCTGGTCGTCCCGAAAGGAACGCCGGAAGACGTCCGAAGCAAGATCCGCTCGGCTCTGGCCGAGGCGCTCGTGGTGCTGCGCAGCACCGTGTACCCCGGCGTCACGCGCCTGGTCGAGCGGTTCCTGCACGAGCTGGGGCGCGACCTCGACGTGGCGTTCTGCCCCGAGCGCATCGCCGAGGGGAAGGCCTTCGTGGAGCTCTACGAGCTCCCGCAGATCGTCTCCGGATGCACGCCGTCGGCGGTGGACCGCGCCGGGAAGCTCTTCAAGTCGCTCACGAGCCAGATCGTGGAGGTGGAGCCCGAGGAGGCCGAGCTGGCCAAGCTCTTCACCAACACCTGGCGCTACATCAAGTTCGC
>CAYNQN010000090.1:0-7115 GCA_964399375.1 uncultured Rhabdothermincola sp.
TCGGGTTCGGCTTCCGCTGCGGGTTCCTGGGGCTGCTGCACATGGAGATCATCCGGGAGCGCCTCGAGCGAGAGTTCGGCCTGAGCCTCATAGCCACGTCGCCATCGGTGGAGTACAGGGTGCGCACCCTCGCTGGCCGCGAGGTGACCATCGACAACCCCAGCGAGATGCCCCCGGCGGGCGAGATCGCCTCGGTCTCCGAGCCCTTCCTCACGATCACCATCCTCACCCCCAGCACCTACACCGGCACGCTCATGGAGCTGTGCCAGGCCAGGCGGGGGGAGATGGTGAAGATGGAGTACCTCTCTCCCGAGCGCCTCGAGCTGGTCTACAAGGTGCCGCTCGCCGAGGTGGTGGTGGACTTCTTCGACCAGCTCAAGAGCCGCACGCAGGGCTACGCCAGCCTCGACTACGAGCCCACGGGCTACAAGGAGGCCAACCTCGTGAAGGTGGACGTGCTGCTCAACGCCGTGCCCGTCGACGCCTTCAGCGCAGTGGTGCACCGCGACAAGGCCTACGACTACGGCCGGCGCATGGCCGAGAAGCTGCGGGAGCTCATCCCGCGCCAGCTCTTCGACGTGCCCATCCAGGCGGCCATCGGGGGCAGGATCATCGCCCGTGAGACCGTGAAGGCGAAGCGGAAGGACGTGCTGGCGAAGTGCTACGGGGGCGACATCACCCGCAAGCGCAAGCTGCTGGAGAAGCAGAAGGAGGGCAAGAAGCGGATGAAGAACATCGGCCGCGTCGAGGTGCCCCAAGAGGCGTTCATCTCCGCCCTCCGGCTGGACGACTGAGCGCGTGCCCAAGGGCGAGGCCCGGCTCGGGCGGCACGAGCCCACGAGCTGTCCAGGCCATCGGTCTGGCACTCGATATCATCGAGTGCCAGATGTCTGAGATCCAGCCACCTCTAGACGACCGCAAGGCCAGCGTGCTTCGGGCCGTGGTGGAGGCATACATCGAGACGGCCCAGCCCGTGGGCTCGGGTCACGTCGCCCGTTCGTCGGGGGTCAACGTCTCGCCCGCCACCGTTCGCAACGAGATGGCCCTCCTGGAGCAGGACGGCTACCTCTTCCAGCCCCACACCAGCGCGGGCCGGGTGCCCACCGAGAAGGGCTACCGGTTCTTCGTGGACGCCATAGACGCTCCCGGAAGGTTGGGGTCGAGCGAGACGCACCAGGTGCGGTCGTTCTTCGCCCGAGCGCACGGCGAGCTGGAGCAGATGCTCGCCGACACCTCCAGGCTGCTCTCCGGCCTCACGCAGTACACGGCGCTCGTGGTGGCGCCTCCCAACGAGGTCGTCCCCGAGCCCACGGTGCCCAACGTGTACATCGGGGGCACCTCGCACACCGCCGACGCCTTCGATGCCGTGGCAACGGTGAGGGAGGTCCTGCGCATCCTCGAGGAGCAGCTCATGGTCGTCACACTGCTGAAGGACGTGGTCGACCGGGGCCTCAACGTGGCGATCGGCACCGAGACGGGCATCGAGCCACTGGCCGACTGCTCGGTGGTGGTGGCCCCCTACGAGGTGGGCGGCGAGGTGGCCGGCTCCATCGGCGTGCTGGGCCCCACTCGCATGCACTACCCCCAGGCGATGGCCGCTGTTGCCGTGGTGAGCAAGCGGCTGGGCGATCGCCTGAGCGAGACCCAGCCGTGACGGTCGACCCCTACGAGGCGCTCGGCGTGAGCCGGGACGCCGGCATCGAGGAGATCAAGAAGGCGTACCGCCGCCTCGCCCGAGAGCACCACCCCGACGCCAACCCCGGCAACGCCGCCGCAGAGGCGAGGTTCAAGGAGGTGGCGGTCGCCTACGAGATCCTCAGCGACCCCCAGCGCCGCCAGCAGTACGACATGTTCGGCTCCATGGGGGCTCGTGGATCGGGTGCGGGTTCGGGCTCTCCGTTCGGCCCTGGTGCGGGAGCGGGGGCAGCAGGCCTGGGCGACCTGTTCGACATGTTCTTCGGTGGGAGCGCTCCCTTCGGGGGCCAGCGGGCCCCGGGCCGGCCCAACAGGGGATCCGACTTCGAGATGACGGTAGAGGTGGCCTTCGAGGAGGCCGTCTTCGGCACGCAGGTCCCGATCTCGTTGAACCTGCCGGTGCCCTGCGAGACGTGCCGGGCGACGGGCGCCGCCGACGGGGCGCAGCCCACCACGTGTCGCGAGTGCTCCGGGAGCGGCCAGGTGAGGCGCGTCCGCCAGTCGTTCCTGGGGCAGATGATGACCACCGGCCCCTGCACGCGCTGCGAGGGGATGGGCACGGTGGTCGACGATCCGTGCCGTGCCTGCCACGGCGAGGGCCGCCACATCGACGAGCGCGAGATCACCGTGGAGGTGCCGGCGGGGGTCGATACCGGCGCAACGCTGCGCCTGAGCGGCAAGGGGGGCGCGGGCCTCCGGGGCGGTGGCGTGGGCGACCTCTACGTGCACGTGAGGGCCAGGCCCCACGAGCGCTTCGAGCGTCACGGTTACGACCTGAAGCTCGACCTCCACCTCCCGGTTACCCAGGCGGCGCTGGGCGCCGAGCTCGACCTGGAGACCCTCGACGGGCCGGAGCGGTTGCTGGTCCCCCGGGGGACGCAGAACGGCAAGGTCTTCCGTCTGAGGGGCAGGGGTGTGCCTCACGTTGAGGGCAGGGGAAGGGGCCATCTGCTCGTCCAGGTGGTGGTGGACACCCCAACCGACGTGAGCCCCGAGGAGGAGGCCCTGCTGCGCCAGCTCGCCGAGATCCGAGGCGACGAGGTGGCTCCCGAGGAGGAGGGCTTCTTCTCCCGGGTGCGCTCGGCGTTCAAGTAGCCCGGAGCCGACAGGCCCGTGGTAGATAGCCCTGTGGCAGGTAGCCCCCTTGCCGAGCCGCCGGGTGAGGTCCCCCTGGCCTTCGTGGACGACCTGGAGTCGCCCGAGCTCTCGGCCGACGACCGGCACCACCTCAGCCGGGTGCTGCGCCTGCGGACCGGCACGGCAATCACACTGAGCGACGGCACCGGGCGGTGGCGACCAGGCCGGTTCGCCGACCGGTTGGACGTGGAGGGCGATGTCGCCGTGTCGCCGCAGCGCTCGCCCGCGCTCACCGTGGGCTTCGCCCTGGTGAAGGGGGCCAAGCCCGAGCTGGTGGTCCAGAAGCTGACCGAGCTGGGCATCGACCGGATCGTCCCCTTCGTGGCCGAGCGCTCGGTGGTGCGCTGGGACGCCGATCGTGCCGAGCGCAACCACGCCCGCCTGGCAAAGGTCGCTCGGGAGGCCTCGATGCAGGCGCGTCGCACCAGGCTCCCGGTGGTCGAGCCTCTGCGCAGCTTCGACGAGCTGGTGGCGAGCTCGGGTCCCGTTGCCTGCGCCGAGCGGGGAGGGGAGCCGCCCGATCTGGCCTGGCCGGTGGTGCTCGTGGGGCCGGAGGGCGGTTGGGCTCCGTTGGAGCGGGCCCGGTTCGAGCGGACGGTCGGCCTGGGGGATCTGGTGCTCCGGGCCGAGACGGCCGCCATCGTGGCCGGAGCGCTCATGGCCGCTGCCAGAGCCGGCCTGGTCTGAGAGGCCCCGCAGGCCCCGAGGCGGGCTCGTGCGGGTGTGGTCGGTTGGGTAAGGTGCTCGCGAACGCGCAGTGTGGCCAACCTGGCGCTGACGGCGAGGTCAGCATGGCGAGGAGAGAGATGACCGAGGATCTCGGGGATGAACCGCCGGCAAGCTACCGACGAGACGTCGGGGCTCGCCTTCGCGGCATCAGGCGACAGAAGCGGCTGTCGCTCCAGGAGGTGGAGGCCGCCTCCAGCCAGGAGTTCAAGGCCTCCGTGCTGGGCGCCTACGAGCGGGGTGAGCGTGCCATCTCGGTTCCTCGTCTCCAGCGCCTGGCGCAGTTCTACGAGGTGCCGGTGGACCAGCTCCTCCCCGAGGACCGGCGCAGTGCCACCACGGCGCCGGGTTCGCCCCGCCCACCCGGTGGCGGCACGATCACGATCGATCTGAGGCGCCTTGAGGGCCTGGACGGCAAGGAGGCCGAGCTGCTCAAGCAGTACCTGGCCTCCATCCAGGTGCAGCGGCAGGACTTCAACGGGCGTGTGCTCACCGTGCGCCACGAGGACCTCCGCGCCATCGGCACCTTCCTCGGAGTACAGGTGGAAGAGGTGATCGTCCGCCTCACCCAGATGGGCCTGCGGCGCGGCACCGGCACGATCGGCGGGGACGCCACGGCAGAGGGCTAGGCGGCCGCCGGTGTCGGCATCACCTGCGGCAGGGCAAGCCGGTATCTCTGGCAGCGGGGGAGCCACTCCTCTCGGGGTCTACGTCCACATCCCCTTCTGCGCTCGGCGCTGCGACTACTGCGCCTTTGCCACGTGGACCGACCGCGACCACCTGGTCGACCCCTACATGCGTGCGTTGCACACCGATGTGAGTCGTGCGATCGCCGGGGGCATGGCTCCTGTCACGTCGGTGTTCGTGGGCGGCGGAACGCCCTCTCTGGTGGCTCCGGCCGACCTGCTCGGTGTTCTCTCGCTCCTGCCCCTGGCGCCTGGCGCCGAGGTGACGGTGGAGTGCAACCCCGACACGGTCACACCGGAGCTGGCCGAGGCGTACGTCGCCGGCGGGGTGAACCGGGTCTCGCTCGGTGTGCAGTCGATGGTGGGCTCGGTGCTCGCCTCGCTCGGGCGCACCCACGACGCTGCCCACATCTCGGAGGCCGTCGGGGCGTTCCGGGCGGCGGGCATAGGGTCGCTCAACCTCGACGTCATCTACGGGGCGGCGGGGGAGAGCCTCGACGACTGGCGGCGCACTCTGGAGGGCATCCTGGCCCTGGAGCCCGACCACGTCTCTGCCTACGCGCTCACGGTGGAGGCGGGCACCGGCCTGGCTCAGGATCCTGCACGCCATCCCGACGACGACGACCAGGCCGACAAGTACCTGATGGCCCACGAGGTGCTGGGAGCGGCGGGGCTCGAGTGCTACGAGATCTCCAACTGGGCCCGAGTCTCCGCTCCCGGTCGCCGGGGCCAGGCGGATCACCGCTGCGCGCACAACCTCTTGTACTGGAGCCAGGGCGACTACCTGGGCTTCGGCTGCGCGGCGCACTCGCACGTGAGCGGGCGGAGGTGGTGGAACGTCCGCACGCCCGACCGCTACATCGATCTGGTGGAAGCCGGAGGATCGGTGGAGGCGGGCCACGAGTCGCTGGACCCCGGGGCCAGGCGCGTCGAGGGGCTCCAGCTGGCGCTGCGGACGAGCTCGGGCGTGCCGTCATCCGCCCTCCCTTCCGCGGATGTGGAGGAGCTCGGCGACCTCCTGGAGAGGACCGACGACGACCGCCTGATCCTCACCGTGCCCGGGAGGTTGCTGGCCAACGAGGTGGCCGTCCGGCTGCGCTGACCTCTCTCGGTCTACGGAGGCTCGCCCTGCGCCGGTCAGGTGGTGTGGGGGAGCGCCCCCGGCGGGGGGCCTGGTGGCTCCGGGGGTTCGGCGTCGTGGTTCGAGGACGCCGGCGGCGGAGGCTGGCGGTCGGCGACAACGGGGCTTGCGCTTGCCGGGGTGATCGGGCGGATGGTGGCCGTCTCGCCTGAGGGCTCCGCTTGCTGGAGCCCCGGCGAGGTCGCGGTGGGGGTGGTGGTGGCGGCGGTGGCGGCTGTAGCGGTCGAGGGTGCCACCGGGAGCACCAGGCTCAGGGTCGCCACGCCGTGAAGGGCGTGCCTCAGCGCCGGTGCGGTCGCGGCCTCCACGAGGTGGGCCAGGCGAGGCCAGCGGGCCCTTCGCACTACAGCGGTGGCGAGCGAGACGATCGCCACGTAGGCGGCAGCGGCGAGGGTGCCCACTCGCACCAGGGCCATGAGCGCGACGGCCGCGCCGTGGCGGTCGAGCCAAGCACCCCACTCGCCGGGCTCCAGAGAGGGCGTGGGGAGGGTTTGTCCTGCCACCACCAGGACCGCGACGGCAGTGCTGGCGATGAGCCACACGCCCAGCGCCCTCTTCGCCGACGGCCGTGGCTCCGAAGGGCGTGGATTGCCCGACGGGCGTGGCGGACGGGCGGGTATCCGCTGCCCGCGTGGAGGAGCGGCGTTCACGGTATGGCCACCTCTCGTGGCACTGCCACCGCCGTCGTCTCTCCGGAGGGTGTTGCGACCTCAAGCGCTGGGCACGCTTCGCTCGCCGAGGGCCCGACCAGCCGGGATCCCGGCTCCACACGGGCGATCGGGGAGATCGTTCGGGCGTCGCTCTGCGGGAGCGGCACCTCGAAGATGAACACCGCTCCGGTGGCCGGCCGGAGCACCGCCACGCTGGGCTTGCCGTCGCAGCGCCAGTCGGCCACGGTGGCCTGGTCGCCGGGCTCTCCCACCTCGTACATGCGCCCCTGCACGGTCACCACGGGTGCCTCCCAGGACCCGTTCTGGCTCGGCATGGGCTCCGCTCGATGACCCCCGCTCGCTGTCGCGGTCGGCGTCCTGTCGCGCAACGGCGTCTCCTGGCGCTCCGGTGGTGCTGGGGGAGGGGTCGCCGTTGCCGGGGGCGCCGGTCCCTCTGTGCCGAGTGCTCCCACGGCCCCCACGGCGGCGACCACCGAGACGATCCCGAGCGCCCCCGCGGCGACAACTCGCCTCCCGCTGCGAGCGGTTCCGGAACCGGAGCGACCCACCCCATCCCCGCTGCCCCTCTGCGTCGCCGGCCGGCGCGCGCTCGCCAGGTTCGTGGTCGTTCGCTCCGGCCCCACGTCGAGCGCCGCCCTCAGAGCGCTCGCCAACGCCCTCGCCCCGGGACGGCTGGCTGGGTCGGGGCCGGTTGCCCTTGTGGCCAGGCGGGCCAGGGCGTTCCGCTCCTGCGTGCGCCGGCGGGCCTCCGGCCCCCAGCGCGGGGTGCCCGTGGGTGCGGGCAGGGCGAGCAGCTCGTTGAGGAGACGGCCCAACCCGGCTACGTCGTCGGACGGGCGGCGTGGCTCGTCTGAATCGGGAAGAGGCTCGCCGGCCGGACCCGCCGACCCGAGGCTGCAGAGCACGGGCCGCTCCACGTGTGACGAGGTGGCCCCCAGCAGGACGTGGCTGGCCTCCAGCCGCCCGTGCACGATCCCTCGCTCGTGCAGCTCGGCCAGGATGTCGGCCACCGCGGCGCAGATGGCCCCCGCCCTTCGAGGTTCGATGTGGGCGAGGTCG
>CAYNQN010000091.1:0-7054 GCA_964399375.1 uncultured Rhabdothermincola sp.
GTTCACCACGGCCGACGACAACCAGCCGTCGGTGGAGATCCACGTGCTCCAGGGCGAGCGGGAGATGGCTCAGTTCAACAAGACGCTGGGCAAGTTCCAGCTGGTCGACCTGCCCCCCGCCCCGCGGGGCGTCCCCCAGATCGAGGTGACGTTCGACATCGACGCCAACGGCATCGTGCACGTCGCCGCGAAGGATCGCGCCACGGGCAAGGAGCAGTCGATGACCATCACCGGTCAGTCGTCGCTGGGCAAGGACCAGATCGACCAGATGGTCCGCGACGCCGAGGCTCACGCCGAGGAGGACCGCCGCCGCAAGGAAGAGGTGGACGTCCGCAACTCGGCCGACACCCTTGCGTACCAGACCGAGAAGCTCCTGAAGGACCAGGGCGACAAGATCTCCGAGGAAGAGCGAAAGGGCGTGGAGGACCGCCTGGGCGAGCTGCGCACGGCACTGGAGGGATCCGATCTCGACGCCATCCGGTCGGCCACCGAGGCCCTCATGACCGCCAGCCAGGAGTTCACCCAGAAGCTCTACCAGCAGGCGTCGGCCAGCCAGGCCGGCCCTGATGGCGGGGCGGCCGGCGGACCCGACGGCGCAGGCGCGTCGGCACCGGCCGACGACGAGGTCGTCGATGCCGAGATCGTCGACGAGGACGACGACAAGTGACCGAACACGCCAGCGGCGACCCCGATCCCGATCCTGGTGATCGCCAGGATCGGGGACCCGGCGGGGATGGCCCCGAGGCCGAAGCGGTGCCCGAGGCCGTGGACGAGCTGGCCGAGGAGCTGTCGGCCGCGGGCGACGCCGTGCTGCTCGAGGTGCTGGCCGAGCGCGATCAGTACCTCGACGCTCTGCAACGCGTGAAGGCGGAGTTCGACAACTACCGGCGGCGCACGGAGCGCGAGCGTGCCGAGGTGGCCGAGCGGGCCGCCAGCAGGCTGGGCGGCGAGCTGCTCGCCGTGATCGACGCCTGCGACTCGGCCATCGAGCACGGCGCCACCGACGTGGACCCCATCCGCAAGGCGCTGCTGGAGGCCCTAGGGCGAGCCGGCCTCGAGCGCATGGAGCCGGAGGGCCAGCCCTTCGACCCGAACGAGCACGAGGCCGTGATGCACGAGCCGGCCGAACCAGGCACCGAGGGCGAGGGAAGCGACAGCCACACCTCGGTGGTGACGGGCGTGCTGAGGGCCGGCTACAGGTGGGGGAGCCAGGTGCTGCGGCCGGCCATGGTCAAGGTGCGGGGCTGAGGCCCCGTGGCTGCCCAGCGGGAGTGGTTCGAGAAGGACTATTACAAGGTCCTCGGCGTGCCCGAGTCGGCCACGCCGAAGGACGTGACGCGGGCCTACCGCAAGCTCGCCCGCGAGCTGCACCCCGACGCCAACCCGGGTGACGCCTCCGCGGAGGAGCGCTTCAAGGAGGTCTCTGCCGCCTACGACGTGATCGGCGACGAGGCCAAGCGCAAGGAGTACGACGAGGTTCGCCGCCTCGGGCCCATGGGTGGCGGCTTCGGACCAGGCCCCGGTGGCCAGGGTGGGCCGGGCGGCCCCGGCGCGGGAGGGTTCCAGTTCGACGGCTCCGACCTGGGCGACATCCTGGGCGGGCTGTTCGGTAGGGGCCGTGGTGGCCCCGGCCAGGGTGCCGGCAGGGGCGCCGGCCCGCAGAGGGGCGTGGACCTGGAGACGGAGCTGCACCTCCCGTTCAGGGAGGCCGCGCAGGGCATCACCACCACCTTGCACCTCACCAGCGACGCCCCCTGCTCCACGTGCCACGGAGTGGGCTCGCGGCCGGGGACCACGCCTCAGGTGTGCCCCAACTGCCGCGGCCGAGGAGTGCTCGACGACAACCAGGGCCCCTTCTCGTTCAGCACGCCGTGCCCGAACTGCGCGGGCCGGGGCACGATCATCACCGATCCCTGCCCCACCTGCCGGGGCGTCGGCGTGGAGCGAAGGCCCCGCGAGGTGAAGGTGCGCATACCCGCCGGCGTGGACGACAACCAGCGGATCAAGCTCAAGGGCCGGGGCGGGCCAGGGCGCAACGGCGGCCCTCCTGGCGACCTGTACGTGCTGGTGCACGTCGACGCCGACAAGGTGTTCGGGCGCAGCGGGCAGAACCTCACGATCTCGGTGCCCGTGACGTTCGCCGAGGCCGCGCTGGGCACCAAGCTCACCGTCCCCACCCTCGAGGGCGAGAAGGTGACGCTGAAGATCCCGGCGGGCACGCCCAGCGGGAAGGTCTTCAGGGTGAAGGGCCGGGGTGTGAAGGCCCGCAAGCGCGCCGGCGATCTGATGGTCACCGTCCAGGTGGCCGTGCCCCCCAAGCTCACGCCCGAGCAGCGTGAGGCGGTGGAGGCCTTCGCGGCCGCCACCGCCGAGTCGCCACGCGAGCACCTGGAGGTGTAGGTCCGTGCCCACCAAGTCGAGCCAGGCCGTGTACGTCATCTCGGTGGCTGCCGAGCTGGCCGGTGTCCACCCCCAGACGCTGCGCATATACGAGCGCAAGGGCCTCCTGGCTCCCGCCCGCACCCGGGGTGGGAGCCGCCGCTACAGCGACGACGACATCCGCAGGCTGCGCCACATCCAGTCGCTCACCGAATCGGGCCTGAACCTGGCCGGGGTCAAGCGTGTGATCGCCCTCGAAGCGCAGCTGGCCGACGCCCGCGCCGAGCTGCTGGACCTCAAGAGCCGGTATCGCCGGGAGCTGGTGCCCGTGCGCCAGGCTGTGATCCGCTTCGGGCGTTGAGCCTCAATCGAGGCCGTTGGCCGAGAGCCACCCCGAGGCGATGTCGCGAGCATCCTGCTTGTCGATGTCGTACTGCTTGTTCAGCTGGGTGAGCTGCTCGGTGGTGAGCAGGCTGCTCACGGCGTTGACCACGCTCGCCATCGTGTCGCCGTAGGCGTTCATCAGCTCCACGGTGACCACCGGGACGATGTTGTCGGCGGCCAGCAGGCCCTTGGTGTCGTCGAGCAGCACCCAGCCCTCCTCCACGATCCGCCCGTCGGTGGAGAACAGGACCGCCACGTCGATCTCGCCGTTGTCGAGAGCCGTGGGGATCACGCCGGTGTCGAGCGGGGTGAAGCTACCCGAGAGGTCGACCCCGTAGACCTCCTGGAGGCCGGCGGTGCAGAAGGGGTTGGTGGGGCAGTCGGCGGGGCCACCCAGGCGCAGGTCGGCGCCCTTGGCCGCCAGGTCCTCAAGCGAGTGGATGCCGAGGCGCTCCGAGGTCTCGCTGGTGATCACGAAGGCGTTGGTGTTCACGCCCGAGGCCGGCTCGAGGGCGACGAGGCCCAACGGCTGAAGCTCCGACTGGAGCAGGGCGTAGGTCTCGTCGACGTTGCTGGTGGCCTCGCTCACGTCGGGCCCGTTGAGGTACTCGAGCATCGAGGCCACGTACTCGGGGGCGAAGTTGATCTGCCCGCTCTCGAACGCGCCCATCTGCAGGTCTCGGAAGCCGCCTATGGCCTGCTGGCGCACCGAGAAGCCGGCGTCCGTGAGTGCCTGGCCGTATATCTCGGCGAGGATGGCCGACTCGCCGAAGTCCTGCGAGCCGATCACGATCTGCGGCCCGGAGGGCACCGAGCCGTTCGTGGAGCTCTGGTCATCCGACGAGCTACTGCAAGCAGCCGCCATCAGACCGACGAGCGCGATCAGGGCGATGGCGATCTTCGTGGGTGTTCGCATCGGTGTCCTTCCGTCCCGTGTCAGGTGCCGCTCCGCGCAGCATCCGACACGCTTCGTCCTGGGGTCGCGACCAATGTAGGTGCTCGGCCAGAGCGGCGCTCGCGCGACGGCCGGCGCCAGGGGACCACCACCCGCTCGAGGAGCGAGAAGCCCACCTCGGTGAGGATCGTGAGCACGGCCACGAAGACGGCACCGGTGAGGATCTTGCCGTTGTCCTGCTGGGCGAACCCCTCGAAGATGAGCGTGCCCAGGCAGCGGAACCCCACCCATGCGCCCAGCGTGGCGGTGGCGATCACCTGCACCGCCGAGACCCTCACGCCGGTCAGCAGAAGCGGCCTCGCCACGGGCAGCTCCACCCGCCAGAGCCGCTGCGCTGGCTTCATCCCCATGCCCTCCGCCGACTCCCGCACGAGGGGGTCCACCCCCCTCACGCCGGTGTAGACGTTGGTGAACATCGGCGGGAGGGCGAGCAGCACCAGGGCCACGAAGGTGGGCCAGATCGTGAGCCCCCTGCCCCACTCGCTGAACACGCTGAAGGCCAGCACCAGCACGGCGAAGGAGGGGAGGGCTCGCCCGATGTTCACCACCGAGACCGCCGCAGCACCGCCCAGGCGCTTGTGGCCCAGCCACACGGCGCTGGGCACGGCCAGGACGAAGGCGGCCAGCACGGCCATGACCGATAGGCGCACGTGCGCCCACGTGAGCGAGATCAGGCCCGACTCGCCGGTCCAGTTGCCGGCGGTGGTCACGTACGACCAGAACGCGCCGAGGGCGCTCACGCGCGGGCACCCTTCCCGGCGCTGGCCCGCTCGCTCCGGCGGGCCCAGGGCGTGAGCACGCGCTGCACTCCCAGCAGTGTGAGGTCGACCACCACGGCCAGCGCGATCGACAGGGTCGCCCCCACCACGATGGGCGTGGTGAAGTTCCGGCCCAGGCCGTCGAGGATGAGCACCCCGTAGCCACCGGCTCCCACCAGGGCGGTCACGGTGACCAGGCCGATCACGGTCACGGCCGCTATGCGGACACCGGCGATGATCGTGGGCGTGGCGAGGGGGACGTCGACCCGCCAGAAGCGGGCGAGGGGCGTGAGGCCCATGCCGTCGGCGGCCTCGCGCACGTCCGGGGGGACGCCGTCGATGCCGGCGACGATGTTCCGCACCAGTATGAGCAGGGTGTAGCTCACCAGGCCGATCTCGGCCGTGAGGAAGCTCAGGCCCGTGATGGGAACGAGGAAGGCGAAGAGGGCCACGCTGGGGATGGCGTAGAGCAGGCCCGACACCCAGGTGATGGGCGCGTAGGTGCGGCGCCAGCGCACCGCCACGAGCGATAGCACCACCGAGACGGCGAGGCCCACGCCCAGGGCCACCAGCGTGAGCTGCAGATGCTCACCGGTGCGCTCCCAGATCTCGTCGAGGTTCCTCCACACCCAGTCCCACCACACGAACGAGCTCGCATCGTTCATGTGCTGTGCTCCCTTTGCGCCGGCTCCACAGGTGTCGCCGCCGCTGGCTGCGCCGACCGGCTCCCACCGACCGAGCTGCTCCGCCGCAGGCTCCGCAGCCTCACGTAACTCCCTCGGATATCTGGTCGATGGTGAGCATGCCCTCGTAGTGGCCGTCGTCGTCGAAGACGACGGCGACCCGGGTCTGCGAGGTGACCAGCAGGTCGAGGGCTTCGCGCAGCGCGGTGGAGCGCGTGACGGCGGCGCGGAAGGGCTGCACGCGAGCGTCGGCCACCGTCGTCGCTCCGTCGAGATCGCTACCCCACACCCAGCCCAGCAGCCTCTCGTGGCCTTCCGGGTCGAGCTCCACGACGCCGACCCAGTCGAAGCCCCAGCCGTCCATGGCGGCCTTGGCCTCGTCGGGACGAGCGTTGAGCGCCACCACCGCCCCGCGGGTGATGTCGACGTCGCCCACCTTCAGCAGCGCCATGCGGCGCAGTCCCCGCTCGGCCCCCAGGAACAGCTCCACGTGCTCGCTGGCTGGGGCGCGCAGCACCTCCTCGGGCGTGCCGTACTGGGCGAGCCGGCCTCCCACCTGCAGGATCGCGATGCGGTCGCCCAGCTTGATGGCCTCGTCCACGTCGTGGGTGACGAGCACGATGGTCTTGCGCAGCCTGCGCTGAAGGCCCATCAGCTCGTCCTGCAGGTGCGCCCGCACTATGGGGTCCACCGCGCTGTAGGGCTCGTCCATCAGCAGCACCGGGGGGTCGGCCGCCAGGGCGCGCGCCACCCCCACCCTCTGCTGCTGGCCGCCCGAGAGGGCCGAGGGGTAGCGGTGCAGCAGCTCGGGGTCGAGCCCCACCAGCTCCACCAGCTCGGCGACCCTGGTGGCGATGCGCGAGCGGCTCCAGCCGAGGAGCTTGGGAACGGTCGCCACGTTCTGGGCCACCGTCCGGTGGGGGAAGAGACCCCCCTGCTGGATCACGTAGCCGATGCGCCTGCGCAGCTCGTGCGCGGGCTGGTCGCGCACCTCGGTGCCCTCCACGAAGATCTCCCCGGCCGTCGGCTCCACCAGCCGGTTGATCATCTTCAGGGTGGTCGTCTTGCCGCACCCCGAGGGGCCCACGAGCGCCACGATCATCCCCTCGGGAACGTCGAGGTCGAGGTGCTCAACAGCGGCGCTGGTCGAACCCGGGAACACCTTTCGCACCCCGGCCAGCCGGATGGCTGTCGCCTGCGCCTGCGTCATCCATGTCGACCGTAGCCAGCCGGGCCGCCGGGCGCCGGTATCCGTCGACATCTCGCGTGGGGTGGGAATAAAGTTGATAGCCAGGTTGTCAACTTTCTGGATCGCTGTTTTGGATCACGAGTCACGACCGACGTCACGAGGTTCGGAGGAACCCCCCGCATGCCGCTAGACCCCAACCGCTGGACCCTGAAGACCCAGGAAGCCTTCAACGCCGCCGTGGGCCAGGCCCGCAACGCGAGCAACCCAGAGGTCACGTCCGATCACCTCCTCCTGGCCCTGCTCGGCCAGGAGGAAGGCATCGTGCTCCCGATCCTCCAGAAGGTCGGGGCAGCGCCCCTTCCCCTGCGCAACAAGGCCACCGAGGCGGTCGACCGCCTGCCCAAGGCCTACGGCGGCGAGTCGCGCCTGGGCAAGGAGCTGGAGGAGCGCCTGGAGGCCGCCGACCAGATCCGAGCGGAGCTGGGCGACGAGTACCTGTCCACCGAGCACCTCCTGCTGGCGCTGGCCGACAAGGTCGACCTGGGCCGCGACCAGCTGCTCGAGGCCCTTCGGGAAGTGCGGGGAAGCCACAGGGTCACGAGCCAGAACCCCGAGGACCAGTACCAGGCGCTGGAGAAGTACGGCCGTGACCTGACGGAAGCTGCCCGGAAGGGAAAGATCGACCCAGTCATAGGGCGCGACGACG
>CAYNQN010000092.1:0-734 GCA_964399375.1 uncultured Rhabdothermincola sp.
GTCGCTGCAGACCATCCGCATGGCGGCCCACGCCATCAAGGCCGGCGAGGGCGACGTGTTCGTCGCTGCCGGCGTGGAGGCGGTGAGCCGGTTCGGCAACGGCATGGCCGACGGCGGGCCCAAGAACCCCCGCTTCGCTCCCGCTGGCGAGCGCACCGAGCTGCGTGCCCAGGGTGGCCAGCCCAGCTGGGAGCCGATCGACGGCCTCCCCGACATCTACGTGACCATGGGCCAGACCGCCGAGAACGTCGCCGAGGCCGAGAAGGTCTCACGTGAGGAGATGGACGCCTTCGCTGCCCTGTCGCAACAGCGGGCCACCGCCGCCCGCGAGCGTGGCTTCTGGGACAGCGAGATCACCCCCTACCCAACCGTGGATGCGGAGGGCAACGAGGTTCTCGTGACCCAGGACGACGGCATCCGGCCCGGCACCACCGTGGAGGGCCTCGCCAACCTCAAGCCCGTGTTCCGGCCCGACGGGACGGTCACTGCGGGCAACGCCTGCCCGCTCAACGACGGCGCAGCCGCTGTGGTGGTGATGAGCGACACCAAGGCCGCCGAGCTGGGTATCACCCCACTGGCACGGGTCGTGTCGAGCGGCGTGGGTGCCGTGGACCCCGAGATCATGGGCATGGGCCCCGTGGGTGCCAGCCGTCAGGCGCTGGAGCGTGCCGGGCTCACCATCGACGACATCGACCTGGTGGAGATCAACGAAGCCTTCGCCGCCCAGGTGATCC
>CAYNQN010000092.1:744-7011 GCA_964399375.1 uncultured Rhabdothermincola sp.
GCTACGGCCTCGAGACCATGTGCGTGGGTGGCGGCCAGGGCATGGCCATGGTGATCGAGCGCCTTTAGGCCCCTACGGGGCCAGCCCGCGCTGGGCCCGCTGGGCCGGGCTCAGCCGGCGCCGTAAACGGGGGCGGGAGCAGGGCCCCTTGCGATGAGGTCACGCACCACAGGGCCGATGTCGGCCGGGTCCCAGCGGGCTCCCTTGTCGACCACCTCGCCGTGCTGCCAGCCGTCGGCGACGCTGATCTTGCCGCCCTCCACCTCGAACATCCGGCCCGTGATGCCCGCCGAATCGGCGCTGGCCAGCCAGGCCACGAACGGCGAAACGTTCCCGGGCGCTGCTGCGTCGAACTCACCCTCTGCGGGCTTGGCCATGGTGGCGGCGAACACCTCTTCGGTCATGCGGGTGCGGGCGGCAGGGGCGATGGCGTTCGCCGTCACGCCGTAGCGGCCCCACTCGGCCGACTCGTTGAGGGTGAGCGTGGCGATGCCGGCCTTCGCGGCCGAGTAGTTGCCCTGCCCCACGCTTCCCATGAGCCCTGCGCCCGAGCTGGTGTTGATGATCCTGGCGTCGAGCTCCTCGCCCGCCTTCGAACGTGCGCGCCAGTGGGCGATGGCGTGGCGGGCGGGGGCGAAGTGACCCTTCAGGTGCACGCGCACGACGGCGTCCCACTCGTCCTCGGCCATGTTGGCCAGCATCCGGTCGCGCAGGAAGCCGGCGTTGTTCACGAGCACGTCGAGGCGCCCGAAGGTGTCCACGGCCTGGGCGACCATCGCCTCTGCCTGGGCCCAGTCGGCAACGTCGGCGCCGTTGGCGACCGCCTCGCCACCGAGGGCCCTGATCTCGTCGACCACCTCGCCGGCGGGGCCGGTGGAGCCCCCCGTGCCGTCGATCTCGGCGCCGAGGTCGTTCACGACCACCTTGGCACCTTGGCGGGCCAGCTCCAGGGCGTGCTCACGCCCCAGGCCCCTGCCCGCTCCCGTCACTATCGCTACCCGGCCTTCGCAGATGCCTGTCATGGCTCCGATGATGCCCGAACGTTTGCTCGGCGGTCACATCGGGGATCTGGCACATCGGGGATCTGGCACATCGGAGATCTCACATAGGCAGCGTGCTCTAGTGGTCGATCTCCGAGAGCCGGAAGAGGAAGGCCACCGCAGCCTGGCGGGTCACCACCGACTCGGGCTGGAACATGCCGTCGTCGTATCCCTCCGCAAGTCCGATGTCGTACATCCAGGCGATCTCGGTGCAGAACGGGTGATCGAGGGGAACGTCGAGGAAGGGTGAGGCCTCGCAGGGGAAGTCGATGTGGGTGGGCCCTCCGGAGTACCGATAGAGGAAGGCCGCCATGGCCTGGCGCGTGACGGGACTGTTGGGCTGGAAGTCGAGCCCGTCGCCGTACCCGGTGGTGAGCCCGGCGTCGACCATCCAGGTGATCTCGCCACAGAAGGGGTGGTCAGTCGGGACGTCCGCGAAGGGAGATGCGATGCAGTAGGGATCCGGCCCGTAGGGGTCGCCGGCGAAGCGGTAGAGGAAGGCGGCTGCCGCCTGGCGGGTGACCGGGTTGGTGGGGTGGAAGAGGTCGTCGTCGTATCCCTCGGCGATGCCGTTCTCGTCCGCCCACTGGATCTCTTCGAAGAACGGGTGATCCACCGGGACGTCGCTGAAGGCAGGCACCTGCTCCAGCACCTCCACCGTCACCGACCCCGACGACGGCTCGTAGCCATCGGCCCCCGAGTAGCTTGCCGAGTACTCCAGCTGCATCGGTCCGGTGGCCGTGACGGCCACCGTGATCTCGGCCAGCCCGTTCGGGCTCACCTCGACCTCGCCGAGGATCGCCTCGCCCAACCCGAACTGCACGGTGCCCAAGGGCGCGCTCACGACGGCTGAGAGGACCACGTCGTCTCCCGGCTCCACGGCATCGGGCTCGGCCACCAGGTCGAGCGTGGTGGGCACGCTCTCGGGGCCTGCAACGATCGTCGTCTCCGACATCGCCGGCGCCGACCCGCCGCCCTCGGGCCAGCAGCGCACGTCAGCCGTGGCGAAGGGGGTGACCATCCCGAACACGAAGCCCGCGGTGATCTCGTCGGCGCCCGCAACCCGCGGGGTGATCGCCGATCCGCTGGGCCCGATTGCTCGAAGGGTCACCTCGACAGCCGGGAGCTGGTAGGTCGTCAGCCCTGATCCCGGGCCCGGGTCGTGCGGGACCTCCTCGACGGAGAGGACGATCCGCCCGGGACGGTGGTGTGTCTCGTCCACGCTCACCGTGGCGTCGCCGGTCCAACCGTGACCGGAGTCGGCCACCACCTCCAGACCCTCTACCTCTGCGTTGACCGGAAGGGTGAACATGAGCTGGAGGTCCTCGATCGAAGGGTCGAGGGACACCAGCAGCGAAGCACCGGGATCGGGCATGGACCACTCCTGAGGAGCGATCCGCACGTCGAACACCTGGTTCCAGGCGACCTCCTCAGGAGCGGTCACCTCGAAAGCCAGATCCTGCTCCATCTCCTGGCCGATCCCGTTCGCCCATCCGATGCAGTCGTTCCCCCAGCTCGTCTCGGTGGTGAGCGTCTCGGGGCTGGGGAACGTCGGGCCCTCCAGCACCGTCTCGAACAGGATCGGCGCGGGCCCTTCTGTGGAAGGCCAGCACCACACGTGACCCTTCGCAACCCCTTCGGATACGAATGTGTATCCGGAATCCGGCTTGTCGGTACCGGCGACGCGCGTGGAGACGACCGATCCGGACTCGCCGACGCCCGTCAGGGTCATCTCCACAGCAGGCAGCCGGTAGGTGGTCTGCCCTGAGGGATCGTCTGGTTCTGCAGGGATCTCGGGCACATTGAGCACCAAGCGAGCCGGGTCGAAGCTCCGATCCACCTCTACGGTCGACTCCCCCACGATCCCTGCTCCAGAGCCCTCCATCACCTCGGCCCCAACAAGGGCAGAGCTGGTGGGGAGCTCGAACATCAGGTGGACCTGCTCGAGGCCGTGGATCGGGACCGTCCCGATTGGAGTCTCCACCGTGTTCGGGAACGTCTGGTCCTGGGGAGCCAGGCGGACTGTGAAGGTGTCGCCAGGTGCGGCTGTGGCCGGGAAGGTGGCCTGCACGCTCAGGTCCGGACCCGACGGCGGCGGCCCGTTTATCAAGGGCACGGCAGCCCCTTGGCAGTAGGTGCTCCAAGTAGTCTCCGTGGTCACCGGCTCGGAGACCTCGGCACCGGCAGTTGTCGGGCTCGCCACGACCACGCCAACCGCCAGGACCAGCGCAGAGACGACAACCGTCGTCCAGCGACGCGTCTTTCCCATGAGAATCACCCCTGCCGGGAGGCTAGTCCCGCCAGGCCTGCAGAATCAGGCCGCCCGGCTCAGCGCATGAGGCCGACTACAACCGTTCGATGATGGTGACGTTGGCTTGGCCGCCACCCTCGCACATGGTCTGCAGGCCATAGCGGCCGCCGGTGCGCTCGAGCTCGTTGAGGAGGGTGGTCATGAGCCGCGCTCCTGTGGCTCCCAGCGGGTGGCCCAGGGCGATGGCCCCGCCGTTCACGTTCACCTTGGCGGGGTCGGCACCGGTCTCCTTGAACCAGGCGAGCACCACCGAGGCGAAGGCCTCGTTGATCTCGACCAGGTCGATGTCTTCGATGGTCAGCCCCGAGCGCTCGAGGGCGTAGGCAGTGGCGGGGATGGGACCGGTGAGCATGTAGATGGGGTCGTCGCCACGCACCGAGAGGTGGTGTACCCGTGCCCGCGGCTTGAAGCCGTGATCCTTCACGGCCTGCTCCGAGGCCACCAGCATGGCGGCGGCACCGTCGGAGATCTGGCTGGCGACGGCGGCCGTGGACCGACCGCCCTCACGCAGGGTGGGAAGGCTGCGCATCTTCTCCACGTTGGGCTCACGCCTCGGGCCCTCGTCGGTGTCGATGCCGGCGATGGGTGCGATCTGGTCCTTGAAGCGGCCCTCGTCGATGGCCTGAACGGCGCGGCGGTGGCTCTCGAGCGAGAACTCCTCCATGTCCTCCCGGGAGATGTCCCACTTCTCGGCGATCATGTCGGCGCCGCGGAACTGGCTCACCTCCTGGGTGCCGTAGCGCTCCCGCCAGCCCTCGGACCCGTTGAACGGATCGGAGCCGCCGAACAGCTCGCCGGTCATCATCGAGGCGGCGATGGGGATGGCGCTCATGTTCTGGCAGCCGCCGGCGACGATCAGGTCGCTGGTGCCCGACATCACGCCCTGGGCTGCGAAGTGGAGCGCCTGCTGCGACGAGCCGCACTGGCGGTCGACGGTGGTCCCCGGCACCTCCTCGGGCAGCCCGGCGGCCAGCCACGCCGTGCGGGCGATGTCGCCCGCCTGGGCGCCGACGGTGTCGAGGCACCCGAACACCACGTCTTCCACCGCTGAGGGGTCCACCTCGGTGCGCTTCACGAGCTCCTTCAGCACGTGGGCGCCGAGATCGGCGGTGTGGATCTGGCTCAGGCCCCCGCCACGCTTCCCCACAGGGGTGCGAACCGCATCGACGATGTAGGCCTCAGCCATGGGATCTCGCTTTCTCTTGCCTAACCGGCGTTCCCTCGTCATCAGATCGATGACAGAGGTACGCAGGTTGGGATCTAAGGGGCTGTGTTCAGTATGCCGGAGGGGGCCCGAGGACCGACACGGCGACCCTCTCACGGTGGTAGGCGGCGTCTCCCCAGGTGGCGGCCAGGGCCCACACCCTCTTCATCCAGAGGTGCAGGTCGTGCTCCACCGTGTATCCGATGGCCCCGTGGCACTGGAGCGCCACCCCGGCCACGAACGAGGCGGCCTCGGAGGCGGCCGACTTCGCCATGGAGACGTCTCGGGAGGAGGTGTCGAGCCGCTGGGCCATCGAGTAGGCGGCGGCGTGGACCAGGGGCTTGGCCAGCTCGAGGCGCAGGAGCCCGTTGGCCAGGTGGTGCTTGATGGCCTGGAAGCTGCCTACGGGAACGCCGAACTGGTGGCGCTCGATCACGTAGCTCACCGTCATGGCCAGCAGCTGGTCGGCCAGGCCCACCAGCTCGGCGGCAGCGGCGAGGGCCCCACGGTCGAAGGCGGTGTTCACCGCCGGCCACACGTCCTCCCCGGCGGCCAGCCAGATCTCGTCGGCCGGGTCCCACGAGGCGCTGAAGAGGCGCCGGGCCCCGTCGACCGAGGGCTGAGGTAGCAGGCCGAGCTTGTCGCCCGGCACGGCGAAGAGGCGGTCCTCCCGGTGGAGGATCACCAGGCCGGCCAGGTGGGCGTCGGCGACCAGGGGCGAGTAGGCGAGCCCGACCGCCAGCCGGGCCTGGCCCTCGGCCACCTTGGGGAGCCACTCCGAGGCCAGCTCCACTGCTGCGGCGTGATGCTCCCCCCCGCCCGCACCCGACGAGAGGTCGGCCAGCAGCGGGGCGGCGACCGCCGTGGTCTCCAGCACCGGCTCGGGCAGCGCCGCCCGGCCCGCCTCTTCCAGCAGGAGCACCAGGTCGAGCTCGGTCATGCCGAGCCCGCCGAGGTCCTCGGGGATGGTGAGGCCGATCACACCCATCTCGGCGAGGGAGCTCCACAGCTCCTCGGACCTGCCCTCCGCGCTCTCCCAGGCGGCCCTCACCACCTCGGGCGGGCACTCCTTGGCCAGCAGGTCGCGCACCGTGTCGCGAAAGAGCAGCTGGTCTTCGGTGAATGCGAAGCGCACGCCTACCTCCTCGGGAGGCCGAGGACTCGCTCGGCTACGACGTTGCGCTGGATCTCGTTGGTGCCGGCGTAGATGGGCCCGGAGAGGGCGAACTGGTAGCCCTTCATCCACGAGCCCCCGTCGACGGCGGCGGGGGCCTCGCCCTCCAGCTCGGCCAGCGGGCCCAGCAGCTCGAGGGCCGTGCGGTTGAGCCGCACGTCCATCTCCGACCACCACAGCTTGTTGAGGCTCGACCGGGCCCCGGGCGAGCGCCCCTCCACCAGGCCCGTCACGTCGGCCAGCGTGTAGAGCTGGTAGGCCTGGGCGTCCATCCACGCCTGGGTGACCTCGCCCCGCAGCCTCTCGGCCCTCTGGCCCCCGGGGGCCGTGGGGTCGAGCTGGGCGCTGGTGCGGTGGTAGAGGTCGACGAGTCGATCGGCGGCGGCCATGAAGCGCCCGGGGCTGCGCAACGTGAGGCCCCGCTCCGACGACGTGGTGGCCATGGCCACGTTCCAGCCCCGGTTCACCTCGCCCAGAACCAGCTCGTCGCCCACGAACACGTCCTCGAAGAACACCTCGGCGAAGCCCTCGTCGCCGT
>CAYNQN010000093.1:0-6809 GCA_964399375.1 uncultured Rhabdothermincola sp.
GTTCTCCCGGCCGGTGAGGTCGGGGTGGAAGCCCGCCCCCAGCTCCAGGAGCGCAGAGATGCGCCCGGTGGTCCGCACGGTGCCCTTGGTGGGCCGGTGGATGCCCGCCATGATCCGCAGCAGGCTCGACTTGCCCGACCCGTTGTGGCCCACGAGGGCGTACATGGAGCCCTTGGGCACCGAGACGGAGACGTCGCGAAGTGCCCAGAACTCCTCGTGGGAGCTGCGCCGCCTCGAGGTGATGCGCTCCTTGAGGCTGTCGACGCGCTCCTTGTGGATGCGGAATCGCTTGGAGACGTCCTCCACCACGATGGCCGCTGGCGGCGAGGCGGAAGCCACGGGCTTCGACGAGGGGGCCTTGCTGGTGAGGCTCACAGCTCCTCCGCTATGTCACGGGCCTTGCGAGAGAAGACCGCCCAGCCCACCCACAGCGTGACGGTCGACACGAGGACGACCCCTACCACCGAGATCGGGCTGGGAAGGGTTAGGTCGTAGAAGGCGTCGCGCATCCACTCCACGTACTGGGTGAGCGGGTTGAGGCTGATGATGCGGACGGCCGTCTCCTCGTAGCTGCGGCCCTCGAAGATGGTGAGCGGCCACACGATGGGCGTGGCGTAGAAGAGCAGCTGCATGCCGATGCCCACGAGGTAGCCCACGTCTCGGTAGTAGACGTTGAAGATGCTGAGGAACAGCCCCAGGCCGAGGGCGAACATCGCCACGAACACGAGCACAACCGGGAACAACAGGAACGTCCAGCTCACGTTGTTGAAGAAGATCATGACCACGGCGAGGATCGACCCCTCGATGACGGCCTGGAGGGCCACCGTGAGCATGAAGGCGATGGCCGGGATCTCGGGTGGGAAGTACACCTTGTTGAGCAGGCCCCCGGAACCCTGCAGGGCGACGATGGCCCCGTTCACCGTGCCGCTGAAGAAGTTCCAGATGACGAGCCCTGCGAACAGGTAGAGGGCGAAGATCTTCTGCCCGTTGGCGGCGGGGGGCGGCTCCACCCGCAGGAAGAGCCCGAAGACGACGCTGTAGATCAGCAGCATGGACGCCGGGTTGATGAGCGACCACACCCAGCCCAGGAGGCTCTTCTTGTAGCGCGCTCGCAGCTCTCGCTGGGCGAAGTTGTAAACCAGGTTCCGGTAGGTCCAGAGCTCGGTGGCGGCTTTCAAGTGGCAGAGCAGTCCTGTGGGAGGTGGTCACGCAAGCCCCGGCACGCTACCAGCGCGGCCCACGTGTACCCAGCATCGGCAGGCCCATCGACCGCCTGAGCAGCGCCCCAGGTGGTTAGCATCGCGTCGATGACCACCGAGATCCTGGCGCTTGCGGCAGTGCTGGCGGTGGCGGGCGCCGTGCGCTCCACGTGGTCGCCCTGCGGGCTCTCGATGCTCTCGTCTATGACACCCCTGAGCGAGAGGGCCAGGGGCCATCGGTACGCGGCCACCGCTGCGTGGTTCGTGCTGGGAGCCGTGGCGGGCGGTCTCACGTTGGGCCTGGGAGCGGCCGCGGCGGCCTGGGCCGTGGGCTGGGCCGGCCTCTCACCGGCGCTGGCCATGGGCTTCGGCGCCGTCGTGGCCCTGGCGTGCGCCGCCATGGACGCCGACATCGCAGGCCCGGCGCTCCCCCACAACCGCCGCCAGGTGAACGAGCTGTGGTTCGGGCGCTACCGCAGGTGGGTGTACGCCTCGGGGTTCGGGTGGCAGATCGGCACGGGCGTGGCGACCTACATCATGACCGCCGCCGTCTACGCCACCGTCGCCTTCGGGGCGCTCAGCGCAGACCCGGCCGGTGCCCTGGCCGTGTGCGTGGCGTTCGGGGCGGCCAGGGGGCTGGCCGTGCTGGCGGCCTGGAGGATCACCACGCCTGCGCGCCTCACGGCGTTCCACCGGCGCTTCGACGCTCTGGGCCAGCCGGTGCGCTGGGGGGTCGTGGTGGTCCAGGCTGCGGTAGCAGGCACAGCGGCCTGGCTGGCGCTTGGGCCCTGGGCAGCTGCGGTGGCCGGCGCAGTCGCCGTGGCAGCCCTCGGAGCCAAGGCGATCGCCTCTCTCCGCCATCACCACGAGGCACCCCCCGAGCTCGCGGGCTCGGTCAGGTAGCCAGCTCGGCGATCTCCATCGAGGCCAGGGCAGCGTTCACCTCGCGCACCAGCAGCTCGCGGGCGCGGTAGCTGCCGAGGGCCACGTACAGGCAGAAGGCCCGCCCTGCCACCGAGAAGAAGCGCTGGCAACCCGCCTGGCCGGCGATGGGCCGCTGCATCTGCTGGGGGTGGAAGTCGGAGGGCACCAGCGGCCACGGGGTGCCCCTGCTGGCGAACAGCTCCATAGCCGCCTCCGCGGGGTCGTGCTCCAGCAGGGAGATGAAGATTCCGCCGCTGCCCATCAGCTCCACCGCCCCTCCCCCGTAGTCGCCCCTCTCGGTCGGGAGGGCGAAGTTGGCCATGTGGACGATGGGCGTGGGCGGCGAGGGCGCCGCCACGCTGGCGATGGTCGCTCCCTCCGGAGCGCGCCGGTAGATCTCGCCCTCCCAACCCGACGGGGGCTGCACCGACAGGCCGAAGGCCACCAGCCTGCTCACCGGCCACTCCCGCCGGGAAGGCGCCCGGGCGGCTCGGACCACTCCGATCCGACGTCACCCGGTTCCGGCGCGGGACCAGTGCCGGCCCCGCTGGGGTAGAGGCTGTGGTGGCCGGGCGCGATGCCGGCGCGGTGGAGCTCGGCGTCCACCCGCGCCTCGCGGTCGCCGCCGCCGGGGCCGCTGTCGGCGAGGGCCTGGGCCAGCAGCTCGCGCACCTGCGGCCACGTCGTGGCGGCGCCCTCGCCCACCACCTTCCCACTGGGCCCGTCGACCAGGATGAAGTAGGGGCTCATGGGCACCTCGTAGGCCTCGAACGCCCCCGTGGACATGAGCGTGGGCGAGCCCTTGGGGGCCAGCCCCTGAACCACCGCAGGGCTCTCGGCCTCGGCACCCCTGGTCAGCACCACCAGCCGGGTGCCCTCCCCGGGGAGCTCGTCGCCGGCACCCTCGCGGAACGCCTCCCAGAAGCCCGCGCAGGTGGTGCAGCCGCTCGACAGGAAGGCCAGGAGCGTGGCGTGCGGCGCCCCCACGACGCTCACCGACCTCGCCGCCCCCCTGGGGGTGGTGCCCACCAGGTCGACGGCAGCGGTGGCCCCGGGCCGAGGCGTGGGCACCCCCGGACGCGTGCGCAGGTTCACCGAGCCGTTCGCGCCCCCCGCCGATGCTCGCAGGTCGCCGTTGCCGGCGGCGGCGTCGTCGTAGACACCGGCTCCCAGCTCGTGCAGCCGCCGGAGGATCTCGGCGTGGCTCCGCAGCAGCCCCACCACGAGCACCAGCAAGATCGCGACCACCACTCCCTCGAGGATCACGAGGACGATCACGGCAGGATCCCCGATGTTGCGCGGCCAGCTCGGGCAGTCGGAACCCCCAGCACCCTCGCTGTGCTCACGTCGCCAGCTCCCAGAACCTGTTGAGGAACGCAGCTGTGGCCTGGCGGCTCACCGGCAGCCCCGGCCGGAAGGTGCCGTCGTCGAACCCCGTGGTGATCTCGGACGCCGCCAGCCAGCCGATCTCGGATGCGAACCCGTGGCTCGGTGGCACGTCGGAGAAGGCACCCGGACCGGTGGGCTCAGGATCGCCCCCCATCACCACGAAGAGCCTCGCGAGGAACGCCGCCATCGCCTGGCGGCTCACGGGCGCCATGGGCTGGAAGGTCCCGTCCTCGTAGCCCTCGGACACGCCCGAGCTGGCCATCCAGCCGATCTCGGCGGCGAAGGGGTGGTCGGGCCCCACGTCGGTGAAGCCCCCCTGCCCCGCCGACGGATGGCCACCGGCCTCGGCCAGCAGCCGCCACAGGAAGGCAGCCGCCGCCTGGCGCGTCACCGTGGCCAGCGGCCTGAAGGTGCCGTCGTCGAAGCCGTTGGCGATCCCCGAACCGGCCAGCCAGCCGATCTCGTCGGCGAAGGGGTCGCCGGCCGCCACGTCGACGAAGCCGCCCGAGCCGGTCACGGTGACGTGCCGGCAGCCCAGCAGGGGGTTGGTGGAGCCGTGGCCGGAGTTGATCCCGTACACGCACACCTCGTAGGTGGATCCGGCAGCGAGGGGCACGACCACGTCAAAGCCGTGGGCGCCTCCCCACCCGGGATAGGCCGCCCCCACGTCGGGGCGGGGAGCGTCGGCGACCGACTGGGCCCTCAGCTGACCGTCCACGTACACGTGCACGCCCACGGGCTCGACCTCGTCGAAGTCGAGCGCCCACCCGGTGACCCTCGCCCCCACGCGCAGCTCGCCGGCCGAGTCGACATATCCCGCCACCGCGTGCAGGCACGCACGGTCGTGACCGGCTGTGGCGTTGTCGACCCTCACGGTCCCGGTGCAGCTGGGGTCGAGGGCCCAGGGCGGAACGCAGGTGACCACGCGGCACACGATCGGCCCCAGGCAGGCCACGTGCTGGTTGCACTGGCCGTAGCGGAACAGCGTGCAGCCCGCCTTGCGGTTGTCGCACGACCCGCCGGCGCACCTGCAGCCGGTGCCCGAGCACTCACCACCGCAGATGCCGCTCCCCCCGCAGCCGCACCCGTTGCAGGGGGCGTTGCAGTCCATGTAGTAGCGGGGCCCGCCGCAGAACTCGGTGCCGTCCACCTTCCACCAGCCGCCCAGCAGCGTCCCCGGTGGGCAGCTGTTGGACCCGGTGGTGGTGCAGCAGAACTCGGTGTAGCCGTCGCAGCAGAGCGAGCCGCAGTCGCAGCTCGACCCCGCGCAGCTGCAGACCGCCGCGTAGGCGCTCTTGGGCTCCAGCACGTACCCCAGTGGGTTGATGGCCAGAGCACTGCCCACCACGGCGCTGCGGGCGAAGAACCCCCGGCGGCCGAAGCGGGGTGCGAGCAGCCCGGCGGCCTGCTCCGCCAACGCCGAAGTGGCGCTCACGCCCGCCTGTTGCCCCGGTGCCCGCCGCCCCGGTTGCCGGCGCCGACCCGGGCTTCGACCAGGTGGAAGATGGGCCCCGAGGGCGGTCCGCCCCTACCGGCGGCGTCGAGGGCGTCGGGCAGCACCGTAACCACCGCCACCAACCCCCAGGCCCCCAGGGCGACCAGGGGCACGAAGGCGGCTCCCAGCACTCCCCCCAGCTCGCTGACCGCACCGAGGATCCCGGGTGCGGCGGTGAGCCCGGCGGCCAGGGCCACGCCTGCCGCCAGGGCGTCGGTGATCACGTGAACCGCAGTGGGCCGCGTCGAGAGGGTGCCGAAGCAACCGCACGACGACGCCGCCGGGCCCATGGCCACCAGGCGGGCCATCACCACCGCGAACAGGGCGAACAGGCCCGCCAGCACGAAGGCGGCGACGCCTCCCATCAGCGCCGCCCACAGGCCCACCAGCACCTCCACCAGCCCCACCGCCCGTGCGAGGGGGCCTCCACGGCCCGTGGCCACCCGTGGCACCAGCGCGCTCAGCATCGCCGCCGTGGGGCCGGGATCGATCAGCTTGAACAAACCCCCCGCAGCGAGGGTCAGGGCCACCACCGCCATCGGACCGGAGAGCTCGATCACGCTCACACTGTACGGGGCCGCCCCCGGCAGCGGGCGGCGAGGACCGAGGGCGTCGCCTAGCTGGTGAGCTGGGCCACCAACCGAGCCAGTGGCTCGTGGAAGTCGGCCGTGGCCGGGAGCCCCGAGAGTCGCCAGGCGGCGTTGTCGAGCACCGAGTTGGCGGGGCGGGGAGCGGGGCGGGGCGGTTGGAGATCCGCCGTGGACACGGGCTTGACCCGATCGGGGTCCATCCCTGCGGCCTCCAGCACGGCCCGGGCGAGCTCGTACCAGCTCACGGCGCCCTGGTTGGTCACGTGGAAGAGGCCCGGGCGCCGCTCCACCACCAGGCGGTAGATCGCTGCGGCGAGGTCGTCGGCGAAGGTGGGGTGGCCCCGCTGGTCGTCCACGAAGCTGAGCGTGTCGTGCTCGCCGGCCAGGCGCAGGATGGTCTTCACCATGTTGGCGCCGTGGGCACCGCACACCCAGCTGGTGCGCACCACGGTGGAGCCGGGCGCCCCGGCCAGCACCTCCCGCTCGCCTCCCAGCTTGGAGGCCCCGTACACCGAGCGGGGGCAGGGCTCGTCCCACTCCACGTACGGGGTGGGCTTGGCGCCGTCGAACACGTAGTCGGTGGACACGTGCACCAGGTGCGCCCCCACCAGGCGTGCACCCTCGGCCACGTGGCGGGGCCCGAGGGCGTTCACCAACCAGGCGCGCTCGGGGTCGGCCTCGCAGGCGTCCACCGCAGTCCACGCCGCGGGGTGCACCACGGCGTCGGGCCTCACCGACCCGATGGCCGCCAGCACGCTCGCACGGTCCGACACGTCGAGCGAGGCGTGGTCGAAGCCCACCGGTTCGTGGCGGCCGTCGGCCTCGAAGCGCTGCACCAGCTCGGTGCCCACCTGCCCGCCCGCACCGGTGATCAGGACGCGCATGCTCAGGTCGTGCCGCTCTTCAACGGCTTCCACCACTCGGCGTTGGCCCGGTACCACTCCACCGTGGCCGCCAGGGCCTCGTCGAGCTCACGGGCCGGCTTCCAGCCGAGGGCCCGGATCTTCGTGCAGTCGATCGAGTAGCGCCGGTCGTGGCCGAGCCGGTCGGCCACCCGCTCCACCATCTCCTCGCCCACGCCGCACAGCCGCAGGATCCGCTCGGTGAGCTCGCGGTTGGTGATCTCGTTGCCCCCGCCCAGGTTGTAGATCTCGCCCAGCTCCCCGGAGCGCAGCACCATGTCGACCCCGGCGCAGTTGTCCTCCACGTACA
>CAYNQN010000094.1:0-6797 GCA_964399375.1 uncultured Rhabdothermincola sp.
TACATACCGCTCGCGCGCAGCGCCCTGAGAGAGGGGCGCCGGCAGCGCCAGGCACTAGGTTCCATGCCGTGAAGGCCGTGATCATGGCCGGTGGAGAAGGCACGAGGCTACGGCCGCTCACCTCCAACGCGCCCAAGCCGATGCTCCCGCTCGTCGACAAGCCGATGATGGAGCACGTCGTGGAGCTGCTCCGCTCCCACGGCTACGACGACATCGTCGTGACGGTTGCCTTCATGGCCAACGCCATCCGCTCCTACTTCGGCGACGGCTCGGAGCTGGGCGTGCGGATCCGGTACGCCACCGAGGAGACGCCTCTCGGCACCGCCGGATCGGTGCGCAACGCAGCGGACCTGCTCGACGAGCGGTTCCTCGTGATCTCGGGTGACGTGCTCACCGACGTGGACCTCTCGGCCATAGCCGCCTTCCACGCCGAGCGCGGCGCCATGGCCACCATCGGCCTGGTGCAGGTGGAGAACCCCCTCGAGTTCGGCATCGTCATAACCCGCGAAGACGGTTCGATAGAGCGCTTCCTCGAGAAGCCGACCTGGGGCCAGGTCTTCTCCGACACGATCAACGCGGGGATCTTCGTCCTGGAGCCCGAGATCTTCGACTACATCCCCGAAGGTCGCTCCGTCGACTTCTCGGGCGAGGTGTTCCCTGCCCTGCTGGCCGACGGCCGGCCCCTCTTCGGCTCGGTGGCCGAGGGCTACTGGGAGGACGTCGGGACCCTCGAGGCGTACGTGAGCGCCCACAAGGACATCCTCGACGGCAAGGTGCACCTGAGCATCCCCGGCTTCGAGACGCGCCCTGGGGTGTGGGTGGGGGAGGGCGCCGACGTCCACCCCGACGCCGAGATCGTCGGCCCGGCGGTGGTGGGCGAGAACTGCCGCGTGGAGGCGGGCGCGCACCTCGGGCCGTACAGCGTGCTGGGCGCCAACGTGCGGATCCGCGCCGAGGGCAGCCTCGAGCGCACCGTCGTGCACGACAACGCCTACCTGGGTGCAGGCGTGAACCTGCGGGGGACGGTGGTTGGCCGCTCGTGCGACCTGCGCAACGGCGTGAGGGCCGAGGAGGGCGTGGTGCTCGGCGACGAGTGCTTCGTGGGCGACGACGCCGTGCTCTCCTCGGGGGTGAAGGTCTACCCCTTCAAGACCGTGGAGGCGGGGGCGGTTGTCAACGACTCCATCGTGTGGGAGTCGAGGGGGGCGCGCAGCCTGTTCGGGAGCGACGGCGTGACCGGCCTCGCCAACGTCGACGTGACGCCCGACTTCGCCATCAAGGTGGCGATGGCCTACGGCAGCATGCTCAAGAAGGGCCAGCGCATCATCAGCTCGCGTGACTCCAGCCGCTCGGCCCGCATGCTCAAGCGCTCGATGATGGCTGGGCTCAACGCGGTGGGCGTCACGGTGGAGGACCTGGAGGTGGCGTCGATCCCCGTGAGCCGCTTCATCGTGCGCCGCCCGGCGAACGTGGGCGGCTTCACGGTGCGCCTGGTGGAGGGCGACCCGCAGTCGGTCACCATCCAGTTCTTCGACGAGGACGGGCTGGACATCACCGAGGACGCCCAGCGCAAGATCGAGCGGCTCTTCGGCCGGGCCGACTTCCGGAGGGTGTTCCCGGGGGAGATCGGCGACATCGGCTTCGCCCCCAGGGCCCTGGAGCACTACGCCACGGCCCTGGAGGCGACGGTGGCGGTGGACGAGATCCGCTCCGCGGGGCCCAAGGTGGTGATCGACTACGCGTACGGATCCACGTCGCTGGCGATGCCCCAGGTGCTGGCCAAGCTGGGTCTCGAGGTGCTGGCGGTGAACCCCTACATCTCGACGGCGGGAGTCCTGCGAGCCAACCTCGACGAGCACGCGAGGGAGGTCGCCGGCCTGGTGCGGACCTCGGGCTCGCTGCTGGGAGGGGTCCTCAACCCCGACGGCGACCGCCTGGTGCTCATAGACGACACCGGCCACGTGCTCACCGACACCCAGGCCCTCCTGGCCATCCTCTCGCTCCTCGGCGGAAGGCTCCACGGCGACAAGGTGGCCCTGCCGGTCTCGATCACCTCCAGGGCGGGGGAGATCGTGGCGCCGTCGGGGATCGAGGTGGTCCCCACGAAGCTCTCGAGCGCTGCGTTGATGGACGCCGCCACCCGACCCGGGGTGGGCTTCGCAGCCAACGGCGACGGCAACTACATCCTGCCGGGCTTCCTGCCGGTCTTCGACGCCGCCGCCACCTTCGTGAAGGTGGTGGACCTGCTGGTGTCGCATGGGGTCAAGCTCTCGGAAGTGGTCGCCGGCCTGCCGCAGGTCCACATGGTCCACGAGCGGGTGGTGACGCCCTGGGACCAGAAGGGCGTGGTGATGCGCATCCTCATGGAGACCATCGGCGATCACCGCACCGAGCTGGTGGACGGGGTGAAGGTGTTCCACGACGGGGGATGGGCACTCGCCCTTCCCGACCCGGACGAGCCCTACACGCACCTGTGGGCGGAGGGAGCCAGCCCGGCAGAGGCCTCCCGGCTCGCCCAGGAGTACGCCCGGCGCATCCGCCAGATGGTGAGCTGAGCTCCGGACGTGCCTCCGGCGATCGGGTAGCGTGCGGCACATGGAGCTCCCCGACGACCTGAGTTACTCGTCCGACCACGAGTGGGTCCGGATGGAGGGGTCACTGGCTCGCATCGGCATCACCGACTACGCCCAGGACGCTCTGGGGGATGTGGTCTACGTGGAGGTCCCCACCGCCGGAGCCGTGGTGGGCGCCGGCGACAAGATCAGCGAGGTCGAGTCGACCAAGTCGGTGAGCGACATCTACGCCCCGGTGAGCGGCACGGTGGTGGAGGTCAACGCCGAGCTGGCCGACCATCCCGAGCGCCTCAACGAAGCCCCCTACGGCAAGGGCTGGATCTGCGTGCTGGAGCCTTCCGAACCCGGAGAGGTGGCTTCCCTTCTCGACGTCGACGCGTACCGCGGGCTGGTGGAAGGGTAGGCCGAGGGCGTGGCCGAGGTCTTCTGCAACAACTGCGGGCACCGCAACCCGCCCGGGTCCAACTTCTGCTCGTCATGTGGCGCCGTGTTGGAGACAGACTCTCCCGAGAGCACGACGATCACGTTCCACCCCTCGGCGCCGTCGGACCCGGTGGAGGAAGAGGTGAGCGTGGAGCTGGGGGAGGTGCCGCACGACGTGGGAGTGCTGGTCATAAAGAGGGGGGCCCAGGCAGGGTCCCGGTTCGCCCTGGAGTCCGACGTGGTTACGGCGGGCCGCCACCCCGAAAGCGACATCTTCCTCGACGACATCACCGTCTCGCGCCGCCACGCGGAGCTGCGCCGCGATGGGCAGGGAGACGGCTACTCGGTGTGTGACGCCGGGTCGCTCAACGGCACCTACCTCAACCGCGAGCGCATAGACCAGGCCCCCCTCCACAACGGCGACGAGCTCCAGATCGGCAAGTTCAAGCTGGTCTTCTTCGTGGGCACCGGACAGGCTGAGTGACCCCCATGAGCACCCGAGCCCACCTCTCGATCGGGGAGGTCCTCAACCTCGTCCAGGAGGAGTTCCCCGATGTCACCATCTCGAAGATCCGCTTCCTGGAGAGCCAGGGCCTCCTCGATCCGGAGCGCACCCCGTCGGGCTACCGCAAGTTCTACGACGAGGACATCGAACGGCTCCGTTGGATCCTCGTGCAGCAGCGGGAGAACTTCCTGCCCTTGAAGGTCATCAAGGACCGCCTGGCGGCCGGCGAGCTGGACGGGCCTGCGAGTGGCAACGGAGCCGCCCCACCAACCGAGCACGCCCAGCCCGGCCCTGCCTCTGAGGGGGCCGGGTCCAGCCCCAAGCCCCGGGCGGTGCGGGCTCGCAAGAGCGCCCCCCGGCTCCAGGAGATGGAGCTGCCCCTCACGGGCCCGGCCGACCCGCCGGGCGGAGCTGCCGGCGAGGTCGCTGCCAAGGCGGCCGGCACGGCCACTGGCAAGCCCTCTGCCAAGGCGACCGAGGCACCCATAGAGGCGGTGATCGATCTGGCGGCCCAGGTGGCCGAGATCACCTCCATGAGCCTCTCGCTCGACGAGCTCTGCTCTGCCACGGGCCTGACCGCCGCCCAGGTGGCCGAGCTGGAGGGCTTCGGGATCCTCTCGGGTAGGCGGCTGGGCGGCACCTCCTACTACGACGACCAGTCGATGGTCACGGCCAGGCTGGCCGCCCGCTTCATGGCTCACGGGGTGCAGGCCCGCCACCTGCGCATGTACAAGATCGCGGCCGAGCGGGAGGCTGCACTGGTGGAGCAGCTGGCCCTGCCCTTGTTGCAGCAGCGCAGCCCTGATGCACGTCAGCGGGTCACTGAGCTGGTGGACGACCTGGTCGAGCTGGGTGCCGACCTCCGCGCGGTGATGATCCGATCTGCGTTGCGCGACGCCCTGGGTTGAGGCCACCGGAGCTCCGCACGACGGTGGGGAGGCGATCCGACCTGCCCTGCGGGGTGCCCTCGGCCGGAGCTCAGGCCTCCTCGATTACCACGGAGAGTCGCCCTACGCGACGCCTCGCGCGGAGCTAGGGTCGGGGGTGATGGTGGAGATGGAGCTGGTTGCCGTCCGCATCGAGTCGCCAGGCAACACGCCCGTGCTCCTTCTCAGGGAGGTCGCCCCGCCCAACCGGCTCCTGCCCATCTTCATCGGCCAGCCCGAGGCCACGGCCATCGCCTTCGCACTCGACGGCGTCGTGACACCACGGCCCATGACGCACGACCTGATGAAGAACATGCTGGAGGAGACCGGGGCGAGCCCTCGGCGAGTCCTCATAACAGCGCTTAGCGAGGGCACCTTCTTCGCCGAGATACACCTCTCCACGGGCGGAAGGGAGCTCGTGGTGGAGAGCAGGCCGTCGGACGCCATAGCGCTTGCGTTGCGGGTCAACTGCCCCGTCTTCGCCGAGGAGGACGTGCTCACGGCGGCGGGCCTGGTCGAAGAGGTGACCGAGCAGAGCGAGCAGGTCGTCGAGGAGTTCCGGGCCTTCATCGAGAGCGTGGACCCGGAGGACTTCGCCTCCTGACCCTCGACCTGCACCTCCACCGGAGCTGAAGGTGCAGCGCGGGCTGGAGCAGGTGGTTGACTCGGGGTGGGGCCGGTCATATGCTCGGTCTCTCACATCGTCGTAATTTCGCAGATGTGAGCTTCCAGCTGACATCGAAGCCTGGATAACCTCAACTAGAGGGTCAGTACGAAGCCTCGGGCGCAGGAGCAGGGATGAGCACTGGCAACGAAGGTCCCGCCGATCACGGAGAGCTGGGCTACAGCGGCGCCGAGGCGTCCCAGATCGTCGGCATCACCTACCGTCAGCTCGACTACTGGGCTCGTACCGACCTGGTTCGGCCCTCCTTGGCAGATGCGAAGGGAAGCGGCTCGCGCCGTCGCTACAGCTACCGCGACCTGCTGGAGCTGCGGGTCATCAGGAACCTCCTCGACGCGGGCATCCGGCTGGAGACCGTGCGGGACGTGTTCGCATACCTGCGCGAGCACCTCGGGGAGGACATCGCCCAGGCCAACCTGGTGATCGACGGCCACACGGCCCTGCTGGTGCGAAGCGACGGCGAGCTGATCGACCTGGTGCAGAAGGGCCAGGGCGTGCTCAACGTGCTCTCGCTGGCCAAGGTGCAGCAGGACGTCGAGAGCAAGCTGGTGGAGCTGTTCCCGTCGTCTCCGGGACACGGCCAGCAAGCTCCTCGCACCGCCTCGGGCTGACTTGGGCAAGTTGCGGAGCCTCGCGGAGCAGCTGCACAGGTGACACCCGGATCCGCGCAGCGGGAGCCGGCGACACCCGTGGAGCCAGCTCACACTCGACACAGCCCACTCGACGCATCCCACCGCGCCCTGAGGGCGAAGATGGTGCCGTTCGGCGGCTGGGAGATGCCCCTCAGCTACCCGGCGGGCACGCTCGCCGAGCACCGGGCCTGCCGCCACGGGGCGGCGCTGTTCGACGTGAGCCACCTGGGTACCGTGCGCGTGGAGGGCCCCGGAGCCTTCGACGCCCTCCAGGCGGCTCTGACCAACGACCTCGGGCGGGTGGAGCCCGGGCGGGCGCAGTACACGCACCTGTTGGACCCAAACGACGCCTCGGTGCTCGACGACATCATCGTGTGGTGGGTCGCTCCGGAGCGCTTCGACGTGATGCCGAACGCCTCCAACACCGACCGCGTCAGCGCCGCCCTCGGGCACCCCGGCGCCTCGGTGCGTGACACCACCTCCGAGCGGGCCGTGCTGGCAGTGCAGGGCCCCGAGGCCCGGCAAAGGCTCGCGGGCGTCTGCCCGGAGGCTGCGGCCGTCGGCCGGTTCAGGGTCGCCGAGCTCGACTGGAAGGGCGTCTCTGTCGTGGTGGCCGGCACTGGCTACACGGGAGAGGACGGCGTGGAGCTGGCCGTGCCGGCCGGGGAGGCAGCGGCGCTCTGGGACGAGCTGGTGGGCGCCGGGGTGGAGCCGGCCGGCCTCGGCGCTCGCGACACCTTGAGGCTCGAGGCTGGGCTCCCGCTGCACGGCCACGAGCTGGGCCCCGGGATCACCCCCCTGCAAGCAGGCCTCGGGTGGGTCGTGAGCTGGGACAAGGGCGAGTTCATCGGCCGCGAGGCACTGGCCGCCGAGCGCGACGCCGGGGTGGCTCGCAAGCTCGTGGGCCTGGCCACCGAGGGCCGTAGGCCCCCCAGGGAGGGCCAGGACGTCGTGGCCCCCGGTAGAGGGGGAGGGCACGAGCGGGTGGGCGTGGTGACCAGCGGGAACTTCTCGCCCGAGCTGGGCCACGGGATAGCCCTCGCGCTGGTGGGCACC
>CAYNQN010000095.1:0-6777 GCA_964399375.1 uncultured Rhabdothermincola sp.
GGCTCCCGAACCACTCGATGGTGGGCACGGTCTGCTCCTTGTAGGCAGCCAGGCGAGCCTGGATCGCCTCGGGGCGATCGTCGTCGCGCTGCACCAGCTCTCCCCCGCACGCGAGGCAGGCGGAGTCCTCCGAGGAGGCGATGGCCCCGCAGCTCGAGCACACCCGCCGCGACGACATGCGCTCGAGCACCACGGCCTCGGGTACGTCGATGTCGACGGCCAGATCCACCTCGGTGAGCTCGCAGAGGGCCTCGGCCTGGCCGATGGTGCGCGGGAAGCCGTCCAGCAGGAAGCCCCCCTCGATCACGTCAGGAGCCTTCAGACGCTCGGCCACCACGCCGAGCATCACGTCGTCGGGCAGGAGCTTCCCGGCGTCCATGAAGCCCTTGGCCTCCAGCCCTATGGGCGTGCCTGCAGCGGCCGCCTCCCGGAGCATGTCGCCCGTGGAGATGTGGGGGGCGCCGTAGTGCTCTGCCAGGCGGGCCGACTGGGTCCCCTTGCCGGCGCCCTGCCGACCGAAGATGACGAGGCGGATCACGTCGGGGAACCTCCCGGCACCACGGAGCGCCCTGTCCACCGGCCCGCCGTCGCGGGCGGGGACGAGCAGGTCACTTCAGGAAGCCCTCGTAGTTGCGCATCATCAACTGGCTGTCGATCTGCTTCATCGTCTCCAGCGCCACACCGACTGCGATGAGGATGGAGATGCCGCTGAAGAGCACCTGGCTGTCGGGAAGGAACTGCGTGAGGAGCAACGACGGCACCAGGGCCACGGCGGTGATGAACAGCGCTCCCGGCAGCGTGATGCGCGAGAGCACCCTGGCCAGGTACCGCTCTGTCTGCGGGCCGGGCCGTATGCCGGGGATGAACCCTCCCTGCTTGCGCAGCGTGTCGGCCTGCTTCACGGGGTCGAAGGTGATGGCCGTGTAGAAGTAGGTGAACCCGATGATGAGCAGGCCGAACACGAGGATGTGGATCGGCGCGTTGGGCGTCACCAGGTTGTCGTTCACCCAGCTCTGCACGGACTCACCCCAGCTGCCCGGCTCGGAGGGGAGGAGGCCGGCGATGAGCTGCGGCAGGTACAGCACCGAGCTGGCGAAGATGATCGGGATCACACCCGACTGGTTCACCTTCATCGGGATGTAGGTGTTCTGCCCGCCGTACATGCGGCGACCCACCACGCGCTTGGCGAACTGCACCGGGATGCGGCGCTGACCCTGCTCCACGAACACGATGGCCACGAGGATGGCCACGAAGCCCACGAGGGTGAACCCCAGGGCGATCCAGCCGCCGTTGGCCCGGATCTGGGCTCCCTGGCCCGGGAGCGAGCTGACGACCGAGGCGAAGATGAGCAGCGACATGCCGTTGCCGATGCCGCGCTGGGTGATGAGCTCGCCCATCCACATGAGCAGCGCGGTGCCCGTGCTGAGGGTGAGGACGATGAGCAGCACCTTCCACACCGAGAAGTTCGGGATGAGGCCACCGGTGGCTCCGGCGCCCACGCCGAAGCCTCCACCGCCGTTGTGGAACAGGTACGTGAAGGCGGTGGCCTGCATCACGGCGATGCCGATGGTGACGTAGCGGGTCCACTGGGTGATCTTGCGCTGGCCCACCGCGCCCTGGTTCTGCCACTCCTCGAGCTTGGGGATCACGACCGCCAGGATCTGCATGATGATCGACGCGGTGATGTACGGCATGATGCCCAGCGCGAACACGGCGAACTGGGTGAGCGCGCCTCCCGAGAAGAGCTCGAGTCCGGCCAGCACGCCGCCCTGCTCGGCCTGGTCCTGGAGGGTCTGCAGGAAGCTGACGTCGATCCCCGGCACCGGCACGAACGCACCGAACCGGTAGATCAGGATCATCAGCAGCGTGAAGAAGATCTTGTTGCGGAGATCCGCAATCCGGAAGACGTTTGCGATGTTCGAGAGCACCGGAGATCTCCTCGTGCAGGGCTTCCCACGCAGGGGCGGGCAGGCCTAGCGGTTCGTGTGCTGGTTTCCCTTGGCCGGCGGCCGGCGATCGCCCCAGGGGAGCGGGATTGCCTCAACACTACCCCCCGCACCCTCTATGGCTTCCTGCGCGGCCTTGGAGAACGCGTGAGCCCGGACCTGTACGGCGCGGGTGACCGAACCCCTGCCGAGGACCTTCACGAAGGCCCCCTTGTGCAGGATCCCGGCCTCACGGAGCGACTCGGGGTTCACCTCGTCGAGGCCGCTGCCCTCGATCACGTCGAGGTTGACGGCCTGGTACTCCACCCGGAAGGGGTTCGTGAAGCCCTTGAGCTTGGGGATCCGCATGTGCAGCGGGAGCTGCCCACCCTCGAAGCCCACGGGCACCTTGCTGCGGGCCTTCTGGCCCTTGGTGCCCCTACCTGCGGTCTTGCCGCCCTTGCCGCCGATACCCCGGCCCACGCGCTTGCCGGCGCGCCGCGAGCCCTCGGCGGGCTTGAGCTCATGAACCTTCATGGGGCACGCCTTCCTCTGCGTTGGGCTCCTCGGCGACGGGCTCGACCGTCACGAGGTGGGGGACGCGGGCGATCATGCCCCGGATCTCGGGGCGATCGGGCAGGATGTGCTGGCGGCCGATGCGGCCCAGGCCCAGCGCCCTGAGGGTGCCGCGGTGCTTGGGCTTGGTCCCGATGGAAGACCGCACCTGGGTCACCTTGAGCAGGGCTCCGTTCTCCGACACGGCCGCCATCATGCCACCTCGTCGGGCACGTGGGGCCCTCGCTGGCTGTCCTTGTAGGCGCGCAGCAGGCCACCGGGCACGAACTCGCTGGGAGCGAGGCCCCGGAGGCGGGCGATCTCGTCGGGGCGCTTGAGCGACTGGAGGCCAGCGATGGTGGCGCGGGCGACGTTGATGTGGTTGGAGGAGCCGAGCGACTTGCAGAGCACGTCGTGGATCCCCGCCTCCTCGAGGATGGCGCGGGCGGCGCCACCGGCGATCACACCGGTACCGGGAGCAGCGGGCTTCAGCAGCACGCGCCCGGCGCCCATGCGCCCGATGATGGGATGGGTGATGGTGCTGCCGGCAAGCGGCACGGCGAAGAGGTTCTTCTTGGCCTCCTCGGTGCCCTTCTGGATGGCCAGGGGCACCTCCTTGGCCTTGCCGTAGCCCAGGCCGACCCGGCCGGCGCCGTCGCCGACCACCACGAGGGCGGTGAACGAGAAGCGCCGGCCGCCCTTCACCACCTTGGCCACTCGGTTGATGTTGATGACGCGGGATTCCCGCAGGGCGAGCGCGTCGTGGTCGTTGGCCATCACAGCTCCAGTCCGGCTTCTCTGGCGGCTTCCGCCACGGCCGCCACCCGGCCGTGGTAGCGGTAGCCACCCCTGTCGAAGACGACCTTCTCGATGCCGGCGGCCTTGGCACGGTCGGCGAGCAGCTTGCCCACCTGCGTGGCCGCGCTCACGGTCCCGCCCCCCGAGGAGCGCAGGTCCGGCTCGACCGTGGAGGCCGAGGCCAGCGTCTTGCCGGAGAGGTCGTCGATCACCTGGGCGCTGAGGTGCTTGTTGGAGCGGAACACCACCAGGCGCGGGCGCTCGGGGGTTCCCTGCACCTTCTTGCGCACCCTGCGGTGCCGCCTCAGGCGGCCCTCGCGCTTCTCCTTGGCTACATCTGTCATTACTTGGCCGCCTTTCCGGCCTTGCGGATGACTCGTTCGTCCTTGTACCGCACGCCCTTGCCCTTGTAGGGCTCGGGCTTGCGAATCGCCCTGATGTCGGCCGCCACCTGGCCCACGGCCTCCTTGTCGATCCCGATGACCGAGATCTGGGTGGGGGTAGGGACCTCGAAGGTGATCCCCTCGGGGGCCTCCACCTGCACGGGGTGGCTGAACCCCAGCACGAGGTTGAGCTTGTTCGAGCCGGCAGCGCTGGCCCTGTAGCCCACGCCCACGATCTCGAGGTCCTTGCGGTAGCCCTCGGTGACGCCGACCACCATGTTGTTCACGAGCGAGCGCGTCAGGCCGTGCAGAGCGCGGTTGTGGCGCTCGTCGTTGGGCCGCTCCACCATGAGCTGCCCGTCGTCCTCACGCACGGTGATGGCCCCAGGGAGATCGCGCTGAAGAGACCCCTTGGGGCCCTTGACCGTGATGCCGCCACCGGCGATGGAGACCTCCACGCCGCCGGGGACCGGGATGGGGGAACGTCCTATTCGTGACATCTCTCTCGTTCCTCCCTCACCAGACGTAGCAGAGCACTTCTCCGCCCATCTGGCGGCTCCGTGCCTCTCGGTCGGTCATGAGCCCCTGGCTCGTGGACAGCACGGCTACCCCGAGGCCGCCCAGGACCCTGGGGATCCCGTCGGCCTTGCTGTAGACCCGCAGCCCGGGCTTGGACACCCGCTTCACCCCGGAGATGACGCGCTGGCGCTCGGGCGAGTACTTCATCTCGATCACCAGCGTGCTGCCGGGGCGCCCGCTGTGCTCCTCCACGTGGAAGTCGGTGATGTAGCCCTCCCGGTGCAGCACCCCTGCGAGGTTCTGCTTGAGCTTGGAAGAGGGCATGCGCACCTCGTCGTGCATCGCCACGTTGGCGTTGCGGATGCGGGTGAGCATGTCGGCAATGGGATCTGTCATCGTCATGTGGTCACGCCCCCCCTCACCAGCTGGCCTTCTTGAGCCCAGGGATCTCGCCGGCATGGGCGAGCTCGCGCAGGCAGACGCGGCACAGCATGAACTTGCGGTAGACCGAGTGGGGTCGACCGCAACGCTGGCAACGCGTGTAGGCGCGCACCTTGAACTTGGGCGTGCGCTCTGCCTTCTGGATGAGTGCCTTCTTGGCCATGGACTATTGCCCCTCACGCTTGAACGGGAAACCGAGTGCTTCGAGGAGGCCCAGCCCCTCTGCATCGGTACGAGCGGTGGTAACGATCGTTATGTCCATCCCCCGGGTGGAATCGACCTTGTCGTAGTCGATCTCCGGGAAGATGAGCTGCTCCGTGACGCCGAACGTGTAGTTGCCGTTCCCGTCGAAGGACTTGCGGGGCATCCCCCGGAAGTCACGGATGCGAGGTGTCGCCAGGCTCACGAGCCGGTCGAAGAACTCCCACATGCGGTTGCCCCGCAAGGTGACCTTCACGCCGATGGCGTTGCCCTCGCGCAGCTTGAAGCCGGCGATGGAGCGCCGGGCGCGGGTGACGACGGCCTTCTGGCCCGTGATGGCCTCCAGGTCGCGAACCGCACCGTCGAGGAGCGACTGCTGCACCAGGGCCCGGCCCACGCCCATGTTGATGACGATCTTGTCGAGCGTGGGGACCTGCATGATGTTCTCGAGGCCCAGGTCGTCGAGCAGCCGCGAGCGCAGCTCGCTGGCATAGCGCTCCTTCAGCCTGGGCGTCTCGTGCGTGGTCGTGGCGGCGCTCATGCGATGTCACCTCCGCACTTGCGGCACATGCGGATCTTCGATCCGTCCGGGTCGAACCTGTAACCCACCCTGGTGGGCTTGCCGCAGCTGGGGCAGACCAGGGCGACGCTCGACGCCGAGATGGGCATCTCCTTGTCGATGATCCCTCCCTGCTGTGTGGATCGGGTGGGCTTCTGGTGCTTCTTCGCGATGTTCACGCCGTCGACGATCACCCGGCCATCGGCCGGGTAGGCGAACGTGATGGTGCCGCGCTTGCCGCGGTCCTTTCCCTGGCGCACCTCGACGCGGTCGCCCTTGCGGATCTTCATGCCTGCACCTCCCACATCACAAGACCTCCGGCGCGAGGGAGACGATGCGCATGAACTTCTTGTCGCGCAGCTCGCGGCCCACCGGTCCGAAGATGCGCGTCCCACGCGGCTGCTGCTGGTCGTTGATGAGCACAGCGGCGTTCTCGTCGAAGCGGATGTAGGAGCCGTCGGGACGGCGCCGCTCCTTCTTGGTGCGGACGACGACGCACTTGACCACGTCGCCCTTCTTCACCGAGGCGCCCGGGATGGCGTCCTTCACGGTGGCCACGAAGATGTCGCCGATGGAGGCGTAGCGGCGCCTCGTGCCTCCGAGCACGCGGATGCACAGAACCGAGCGCGCTCCGCTGTTGTCGGCCACCTTCAGGCGGGACTCCTGCTGGATCATCGGGCACGCTCCAGCACTTCCACGACGCGCCAGCGCTTGAGCTTGGAGAGCGGGCGCGTCTCGGTGACCCGCACGCGGTCGCCCACGTGGAGGTCGTTGGCCTCGTCGTGCACGTACAGGCGCTTCGCGCGCTGCACGGTCTTGTTGTAGCGGGGGTGGCGCTTGCGGTCGACGATCTCCACCACTGCGGTGCGGTCCATCTTGTCCGACACCACCAGGCCCTCCCGCACCTTGCGGGGGTTCGATCGGGTTGCGGCTTCTTCTGGCATCAGGCGCTCTCCTCTTCGGCCGCCAGCGCGTCGGCTGCGGCGATCTCGCGCATGCGCAGCTCGGTGAGGTGACGCGCTATGTCCTTGCGCACCTGGCTGAGCCGGGCGTGGTTCTCGAGCTGGCCGGTGACCAGCTGGAACCGCAGGTTGAACATCTCCTGGCGGGCGTTGGCCAGGTTCTCGAGCAGCTCGCCATCGCTGAGGTCGGCCACGGAGCTCTTCTCGGCCATCAGAACGCGGCCTCCCTCTCGACGAAGCGCGCCTTGATGGGCAGCTTCTGGATGGCCCGGTCGATGGCTTCCTTCGCCACCTGGGGGTCGTTGTAGGAGAGCTCGAACAGGATGCGGCCCGGCTTCACGACGGCCACCCAGCGCTCCGGGTTGCCCTTGCCCGAACCCATGCGGGTCTCGGCGGGCTTCTCGGTGACGGGCTTGTCGTGAAGCCCGGCCGCA
>CAYNQN010000096.1:0-2868 GCA_964399375.1 uncultured Rhabdothermincola sp.
AGGAGCACGCCAACCTCATCCAGACCGTCCGCTCCGTGGGCTACCGCTTCGGCCAAAGTCGATGGGGTTAGAGGTCTAGGTACTCCGAGCCCTCGTAGCGGCGATCCACGTCGTCCTTGGTGAGCCAGCCCAGGACCACGGCTATCAGCGAGGTCCCCATGAGGACCGCCACCGGGATGGCCAGGACGAGGACGAAGACGATGATCACAACGCTCACGGGCTCCATCATGCCCTACCCATCTGTAGGCCAGGTAGGTGGGCAGCCCCGGGAGAGCCAGACCGCGGCGGCGACGGCCACGAACACCGCGTCGGATCCGTTGACGGGCTCCGCCTCGGAGGGCTGGATCTCCACGTGCACCTCCGGCGTCAACCGGGCGGGGAGCACCCCGAAGGACCGGATGGTCAGGTCGGCCACCGAGCCGTCGTCGGCCAGGGCTATGCCCTCCGACGTCACCCACGAGAGGGCCATGTGGGCGGCCCCGATGCAGTAGGAGCGCAGCACCACCTCGTCGAGAGGGTCGCCGCAGCTCACCCTCACCGAGATGGAGCCGTCGGCAGCCACCTCGGCCTCCGCGGTGCCGCCTCCCGGCGCCACCACCGGCCCTACGTAGCCACGTGCCGCCGCCAGCAGGGCCACGGCCTCGGCCCACCCGGAGGCTCGCAGCTCGACCGAGGTCGGCGGGCCGGGCACATCCACTTCCTGCACCACCAGGCCAGGAGCCACCGAGGCGATGCGCTCGGCGATGCCCGGGGTGGCCGCCACCCGCACCACGCCCGTGCCGTCGGCCCGCACGCCGGCCGCGAGTGGGGGCCGCTTGGGCCCGTGGGCAACGGTGTGCTCCCGGGGGAGCAGCACCCGCACCGCCCGGCCGTGCCGATCGGCCAGCTCCCTGGCTGCGCTAGGGGCGGGCGAATCGAGCTTGCCGCCGAAGGCGCCGCCGTTGGCCAGCGGTGAGGCCGGCTCGCCGCCGGGTTCGCACCAGCTGGCGTCGGTCTCGAGGTATGCGGGCTCCACCCAGGTGGTCTGGAGGGTCGCTGCCCAGTCGCCGGGCGGCACCTCGATGGGATGCCGGAGCTCGGCGGTGCTGTTGCGGCCCTGAACCTTCCCCGACGCCCGCCTGGCTTCGGCGAGGGTCTCCCCCACGGCCCATCCCCCCGCGCCGTCGGGCACGGCCACCAGGGAGCTCGGGGGTGCGGTGTCGCCGGCGAAGCCGGCCTCGCCCAGGGCCACCTCCGCTCCCACCGCCTGGGTCACCCCGCCTTCGATGGTGGCCCTGCGGGAGGCTGCGGCGAGGTCCCGGCTGTCACCGCCGGATGAGCGCTGGGGGTCGCAGGCCACGCCGTAGGCGTCGATGATGGTGCGCCAACCGGTGCAGCGGCAGAGGTGGGCCGCCAGGCCCTGGCCGATGGCCGCCTCGTCGCCGGGCTCCACCCCTTTCTGGGAGAGCCCGGCCAGTCGCATGATGATCCCCGGCGTGCAGAACCCGCACTGGCTCGCCCCGGTGGCGAGGAAGGCCTCGGCCCAGCGCTCGCGCTCGTCGGAGGCCAGGCCGTCCAGAGTGGTGACCGAGCGGCCCCGGACGCGCCTGGTGGGGGTGACGCACGAGACCCTGGGCTGGCCGTCGACCAGCACCGTGCAGCAGCCGCACTGGCCCTGGGGGGAGCATCCGTCCTTGGGCGAGCGCACGCCGAGGTGCTCGCGCAGGGCTTCGAGCAGGGAGGAGCCGTCGTCGGGAACCTCGACCGGCGAACCGTTGAGGTCGAACTGCAGCGTCAAGCTGCGTGCGGACTCGGAAGGCGGGAGGGAGAGAGGTGCAGGAGCTTCAGCTTCAGCTGAAGCTCTGCCCGCACCCGCACGAGCGCTGGGCGTTGGGGTTCTCTATCGAGAAGCCCGCACCCTGGAGCCCGTCCTTGTAGTCGAGCGTGGCGCCCTCGAGGAGCTTGGCGCTGGAGGGATCGACCACCACCGTGACACCGCCGATCTGGGACGTGAGGTCCTCGGCGTCGCGCTCGGTGTCGAAGAACATCTCGTAGCTGAAGCCGGAGCACCCGCCTGGGCGCACGGCCACGCGCAGCATCAGCTCGTCGGCGCCCTCTTGGGCGATGAGCTCGGCGACCTTGCTGGAGGCCACGTCGGTGAGCGTGATCATCATGATCCTCCTGGAACCCCGCCCCTGAGGGCAGGCCTCTGCTCTGCTTCTGCGATCCTCGCCTGGCGGCAGGGACCTACAGCGAACCTGTACCGACGAGGTTAGCGGTGCGGACCTCCACTTGGCACGGAGTGCGGTCGATCAGGCTGTGGAACCGGGCCACCTCGGCGTCGCCCAGCTCGCCCACCAGGCCCTCAACCAGGCCGCAGTGCAGGCTGCACACCAGCTCGGGATGCTGCTCTGCCAGGGCCCGGAAGGGGCAGTGGGCGAAGGCGATCGTGGCCCCGCCCTCTTCCTCCACCACCGCGGGGTCGAACCCCAGGCGGGCCTGCTCGGCCACGAGCGCCTCGACGGCTCCGGAGCCCTCGGGCCAGCGGCGGGCATCCGCCCTGCCCTGCTCCCTCGCCGAGTCGGCCAGGTCCTGCCCGTCGAGGCCCCCCTCGGCTGCGGCGGCCACCAGCACCCGGGCGAGCATCGGGAAGGGCGAGGGCTCCAGGCCCAGCGCTGGGGCGTCGGGGGCGAGCGAGTAGAGGTGCTGGGGCCTCCCGACCGAGCCACGGGTCTCGGTGTCGACCTGCAGGAGCCCCACGTCTCTCATGCGCTCGAGGTGAGGCCGCACCGTGTTGACGTGCAGGCCGAGGATCTCCGAGACGTCCGCCGTGCTCAGGGGCCTGGGAGAACGCGCCAGCTCGAGGTAGATGGCGTAGCGGGTGTTGTC
>CAYNQN010000096.1:2878-6682 GCA_964399375.1 uncultured Rhabdothermincola sp.
TTGTCGCCAAGCGCCTTGAGGATGTCGAGCTGCGGCGTGTCCACCTCCAAAGTTTACACGGACCATCCCGGTAGAATGGCCCTCGTGACCCGCTTGGAAGCACCATCGAACGGCTCCGCCAGGAGCGTCTCGCAAGAAGAGGTGATGGGGCTCCTGCGCGGTGTGATCGACCCCGAGCTGGGCAGCGACATCGTCGAGCTGGGCATGGTCAAAGACGTGGAGGTGGGCGACGATGGCTTCGTCGGGATCACGGTCGCCCTGACCACGGCGGGCTGCCCGCTGCGGGCCCAGATCCAGCGCGACGTGCGCAACCGCATCGGCTCCCTACCCGAGGTGAGCGAGGTGAAGATCTCGTGGACCGAGCTGGACGCCGAAGGCAAGGCCGCCGCCATGGCCAGGGCTCGCCTGAACGCCCGGGACCGGGCGGGTGCCACCCAGGTGCCGGCCACCACGAAGATCCTCGCCGTCGCATCCGGCAAGGGTGGCGTGGGCAAGTCGTCGGTCACCGCCAACCTCGCCGCCACGCTCGCCGACCGGGGCTTCGTCGTGGGCGTGCTCGACGCCGACATCTGGGGCTTCTCGATCCCCCGCATGCTCGACCTGGAGGGCAGGCTCGCCGGTCAGCCGGCGGAGGGAGCTGACGGTGACGGCCGGGCACCGGACGACCCCGGGAAGCTCGGGGGTTCCGGGAAGGCCAAGAGCGGCAAGATCGTGCCCCACGAGCGCCCTTGCGGCGCCGGGCTGCTGAAGGTGGTCTCGATGGGCCTGCTCGTCGACGACGAGGAGACCGCGCTCATGTGGCGAGGCCTCATGCTCAACCGCGCCGTGCAGCACTTCCTGGAGGACGTGGCCTGGGGCGACATGGACTACCTGCTGATCGACATGCCGCCGGGTACGGGTGACGTTCAGATGGGCCTGGCCCGCCTGCTCCCCCACGCCGAGATGCTGGTGGTGACCACGCCTGGTCGCAACGCGCAGAAGGTGGCGGTGCGGGCCGTGAACATGGCGCGCAAGAGCTACCTGCGGGTGGTCGGAGTGGTCGAGAACATGAGCTCTTTCACGTGCGAGCACGGCGAGAGCTACGAGCTGTTCGGCTCGGGCGGAGGCGCCGACCTGGCACGCACGGCGGGGGTGCCCCTGCTGGGCCAGGTGCCCATCGAGGCTGCGGTGGCCACAGGCGGCGACACCGGTCGGCCGGTGGCGCTGGAGGATGGTCCCGCTGCCCAGGCGTTCCGGGAGATCGGCGACCGGCTGGTGGAGGAGTACCTACCGCCCACCGCCATGGCCGGGTGCTCGGCGCGGATGTTGGAGGCGGCCGTGGCTGCCCTCGACGCGGAGATGGGCTGAGGCCAAGTCTCTGGCGGGCCGGCGGGCTCATCGGCCCTCGATGAGAAAATAGGTTGACCTGGGGTTCCCACCCGTGCTCCCATGGTCGTGGAACAAAGATCCGCAGGTAGCCGCGCCCCGAGGTAGCAGCTCGATGAAGACCACGACCACCACACCGATCACGGCGAGCCAGGTAGTAGCCGGCGCGCGTCGTCGGGCCGGTCATGGCCAGGTGGGCTACGCGTCGACCTCGACCCGCTCCATTGCCACCTCGGTAGCGATCGCCAGCTGGTTCGCCGCCGACAAGCCGAACCACCGGCGCCTGAAGGATCCCCCGCAGTAGCAGCACTGCGAAGCAGAGGAACCCTCAGGCCGCCGGGCAACCGGCGGCCTTTCTGCTTTCCAGGGGCCCTTCGCTCGCTCTCCACCCGGTTCAAGCCCGGACCCGACCACATCTCAGACACCCGCACACACGACGAAAGGAAAGAATCGATGCTCGCCGAGCTCAACGGCGAAGTCGCCGAAGAACAGTGGCGTGACCAGGCCAGGTGCCTCGACCTGGGCGCCTCCCTGACCGGGATGTTCTTCTCGGAGGAGCTGGGCGACATCGCCAAGGCCAAGGCCATCTGCGCCGAGTGCCCGGTGATCGTGGAGTGCCTAGAGGGCGCCCTGGCAAGGCGGGAGCCCTGGGGCGTGTGGGGTGGCCAGATGTTCGTGAACGGGCGGATCCGGGCCACCAAGCGGCGCCAGGGCAGGCCGCCCAAGCACCCCCGGCCCGAGGACCAGCTACCCGAGATCCCCGTGCCGGTGCACCTCCGCACCTACCTGCGGACCGCCTGAGCGCATCCCGGACTCCCCGGGAGCTCAGGACTGCCGGCGGGGGTCGGGCCACGGCCCGGCTCCCGCCGGTGACCCCCTGCGCCTGCGCCGTTGGCTCGGGGCGGGGGTAGCGTCGGGCTGGCTATGGCGCCCGGGCCCCCCGACGAATCCGACTTCCTCTACGACGCCTCCGAGCAGGGGTCTGGGAGGCGCAGGCGCCCGATCATCGTGGCCGTGGCCATCTTGAGCGTCGTGGCCATGGCCCTGGCCTCCGTGGGCACGCTCCTGTGGGTGGGCGTGGGCAGCGGCGGCAGCAGCGATGGGCCTCCTGCGGTCGTCGAGGCCGACGTGGTGGGAAGCAAGCTCCCCGACCTGCGCTTCGAGACCTTCGATGGCGTCTCCCGGTCGATGGGCGAGGTGCGGGGGCCGCTGGTGATCAACTTCTTCGCCTACTGGTGCACCCCGTGCCGCGAGGAGATGCCCGACTTCCAGCGCGCCCACGAGCTGTACGGCGGCGACGTGGGGTTCCTGGGCCTCGACTACGTCGACGCTCCCGCCAACGGCCTGCGCATGATCGAAGAGACGGGCATCACCTACGCGGTGGGTCGTGACCCCGACGGCAGCGTGCTGGCCGGCCTGGGGGGCGTGGCCATGCCCACGACGGTGTTCGTGAACCGCGACGGCGTCGTCACCTCGGTGCGCAGCGGCCGGCTCGACGCCGCTGCCCTCCAGCAGGTCATCGCCCAGGAGCTGGGGGTGCAGGCGGGGGCTCGCCTGTGATCGACGCTCCCCTTGCCTACGCCTTCGGCGTGGGCATGGTCGCCACCTTCAACCCCTGCGGCTTCGCCATGCTCCCTGCCTACCTGGCGTACTTCCTGGGCCTTGAGGGCACCACGCACCCGCAGGCCAGGGGCAGCGCCACGCGGGCCCTGGCCGTGGGCGCCACCGCCACGGCCGGCTTCATGGTGGTGTTCGGGTTGCTGGGGGTGATCCTCAAGCCGGCCCTCGACGCCATCCAGGAGCGCCTGCCCTGGGTCACCATCGTGCTGGGCATCGCCCTGGTGCTGGTGGGGGTGGCCCTGATGGCGGGGCGCAGCATCACCCTGCGCCTACCCAGCCCCAAGCGGGGTGCGCGCGACTCCGAGCTGGGCTCGGTGTTCCTCTTCGGCATCTCCTACGCCCTTGTGTCGCTCTCGTGCACCATCCCGCTGTTCGTGGGCGTGGTGTCGACCACCTTCGACCAGGCCAACCTTGCCTCCGGCGTGGCCGTGTTCCTGGCCTACGGCCTGGGCATGGGGCTGGTGCTCATGGTGCTCACCATGGCCATCGCCCTCGCCAGGGCCGGCCTGGTGCGCAACATGCGCCGGATAGTTCCCTACGTGAACCGGATCTCGGGTGCGCTGCTGGTGCTGGCCGGCGCCTACGTGGCCTACTACGGCGTCTACGAGCTGCGGGTGCGGGATGGCGAGCTGGGCGGCGGCGGCCTGGCTCAGCTGGTGTTCGACTGGAACGCGCGCATCAGCACCTGGATCCAGGAGACGGGTCCCGTCCGGCTCGGCCTCTTGCTGGCGCTGGCCATCGCCGTCACCGTCACGCTCTCACTCGCCCGCCGCGCCGCCCGCACCTGACCCGGAGGCCCAGCGCTCGTGTCGCCGTACG
>CAYNQN010000097.1:0-5097 GCA_964399375.1 uncultured Rhabdothermincola sp.
GGCCCTCATCCACGCCGCCACCATGGTGACGGCGGGCGTCTACGTGCTCTGCCGCATCAACCCGGTGCTCGCAGCCTCGTTCGACTGGCTGCCCACCACGATCGGTTGGGTGGGCGCCCTCACGGCGCTCCTGGCGGCCACGGTGGCCATGGCGCAGATGGACATAAAGAAGGCTCTGGCCTTCTCCACCATCAGCCAGCTGGGCTACATGTTCCTGGCCGTGGGCGTGGGTGCCTACTGGGTGGCGATCTTCCACATGATCACCCACGCCTTCTTCAAGGCCACCCTCTTCCTGGGCGCCGGCTCGGTGATCCACGGCATGCACGACGAGCAGGACATGCGCCGGATGGGAGGGCTGCGGAAGTTCATGCCCATCACCTGCTGGACGTTCATAGTGGCCTGGCTCGCCATCGCCGGGGTGCCGCCGTTCTCGGGCTTCTTCTCCAAGGACGAGATCCTGGCCTACGCCTTCCAGGAGAACATCGGCCTCTACGCGGTCGGCCTCTTCGCGGCAGGCCTCACCGCCTACTACATGAGCCGGGTGACCTTCCGGACCTTCTACGGCAAGCCACGATGGGTCGAGGGCGCGGAGCCGGCGATAGACGCCGCAGCCCAGGCCCTCCCCGAGCCACCGCACGCCGACGAGCTCCCGGCCGATCACGAGCCCCACGAGTCGCCCTGGACCATGACCGTCCCGCTGGTCGTCCTGGCGATAGGGGCGGGCTTCGCGGGCCTCCTCAACCTGCCCTTCCCCTCCAGCTGGCACTTCCTCGAGCACTGGCTCGACCCGGTGTTCGGGGCCAACGCCACAGAGCTCGACCTGAGCAACGGGACGATCGTGTTGCTGCTGGGCGTGTCGACGCTCGTGGCGCTGGCAGGCGTGGCGGTGGCCGCGGCCGGCTGGCTCACGCGCAGCTTCAACGCCAGGATCCTCGAGCCCAAGGTCTTCGGTTGGGGTTGGTACTTCGACTGGGCGATCGCCAAGTTCACGGGCGGTCCAGGGTTCACCGCCTTCGACCAGACCGCCGTGTTCGACCGGGTGGCGCTGGACGGCGCGGTCAACGGCGTGGGTAGGGTCACCCGCTGGAGCTCGGCCGGGCTTCGGTACGTGCAGAACGGCTACGTGCGCTCGTACGCGCTGATGCTCAGCTTCGGCGCGGCGGCGCTGATGGCCTTCGTGCTCACCAGGGTGCTGAGCTGGTGACCGGCGTCGTCTCCACGGTCCTCGCCGAGGCCTCCTCGCCCTCCTTCCCGGTGCTCCCGGCCCTGGTGGTGCTGCCGGTGATCGGCACCGTCATCATCGCCCTCATCCCTCGCACCAGGCCCGAGCTGCACCGCGCCACGTCGATCATCACGGCCGTGGCCACCGCAGCCGTGAGCCTGTGGGTGCTGTGGAACTTCGAATCGGGCGAAGCCGGCTTCCAGTTCGAGGTGTCCCAGATGTGGGTGTCCTCGCTCGACATCAAGTTCTCCCTGGGCGTCGACGGCATATCGCTCTTCTTGGTGGTGCTGACCGCCGTCCTCTTCCCGATAGCCCTCTTCGCCGCCAAGCCCGATCACGACGAGAAGGGCTACTTCCTCTGGATAACGCTGCTGGAAGCGGGCTGCATGGGCGTGTTCCTGGCGCTCGACCTGTTCCTCTTCTTCTTGATGTTCGAGCTCACGATCGTCCCCCTCTACTTCCTGATCGGCCGCTGGGGCCATGGGCGGAGGGTCTACGCAGCCAACAAGTTCTTCCTCTACACGATGCTCGGATCGGCCTTCATGCTGGTCGCCCTGGTTGCCACGGCCGTGCTGGCGAGCGCGGGCGACGGCCAGACCATCACGTTCGACCTGCGCCGGATCGCCACGGAGGGAGGCCTGGCTCGCGACACGGCCAGGTGGCTGTTCCTGGGCTTCGCTGTGGCCTTCGCCGTCAAGACCCCGGTGTTCCCCTTCCACACGTGGTTGCCCGACGCCCACACCGAGGCGCCCACCGCAGGGTCGGTCGACCTTGCGGGCGTGCTGCTGAAGCTGGGCACCTACGGCTTCCTGCGCTTCGGCCTCTACCTCTTCCCCGAGGCGACCGTCTGGTTCGCCCCGGTGATGCTCACGCTCGGCACCATCGGCATCGTCTACGGCGGGATCGTGGCCGCCATGCAGCGGAACCTCAAGCGCCTGGTGGCCTACTCGTCGGTGGCCCACATGGGCTTCTGCATCATCGGCATCTTCGCCCTCAACGTGGAGGGCCTCACGGGGTCGGTGATGGTGATGGTGAACCACGGGATCACCACGGGGGCGCTCTTCGTGCTCCTCGGCTTCCTCTACAAGCGCCGTCACACCTACGAGATCTCGCAGCTCAAGGGGCTCCAGAAGGTGGCGCCCTGGTTCGCAGGGGCCTTCACCATCACGATGCTCGCCTCCATCGGCCTACCCGGCCTGAACGGCTTCGTGGGCGAGTTCCTCACCCTCCTCGGCACGTTCATCTCGAACCGCTGGTGGGGTGTGGTCGCCACGGGCGGCGTGATCCTGGCGGCCCTCTACATGCTCTGGGCCTACCAGCGCTCGTTCCACGGCGAGCCGGACGAGGCCAACCGCCGCTTCCCCGAGCTGACGCTGGCAGAGAAGCTCACGGTGCTCCCGCTCATCGGCCTCATGGTGTTCATCGGCATCTACCCGAAGCCCATGCTGGAGCGCATCGAGCCCTCCGTGCGCGCCCTCGTGGTGCACGTAGAGGAGAAGGTGGACGGCTTCGGCTCGTCGGGCACCCAGGGGGGCACCGAGCTCGACAGGGACTCGATCGCAGCGCACACCGCCCAGCACCAGGAGGCGGGACATTGACCCGGGCCGTGCGCGCCGTCGCTGAGCACGGGGCCCACCTCCACGCCGCGAGGGAGGTGAGCGCGTGATCCAGACCCCCTCCATCGAGTGGGTGGCTCTTCTCCCGATCATCATCTTGGTGGCGGGCGCCCTGGTGTTGCTCACCATCGCCTCGCTCACGCACAACCGGATGTTCCGGGGCTTCTACGCCACCTACACGGCCGTGGTGGCCATAGCGGCCTCCCTGGCCGTGCTCCCCACCTGGGCACGGGTGCAGGACTGGTCGCAGCTGGGCTGGATCGACCTCGACCACCTCGACGGCGTGGGGCCCTTCAGCACGCTCGCGGGCGCCGTGGGCATCGACGGCTTCGGCCTGTTCGTGACCGTAGTGATCTGCGCAGCGGTGCTGGTGGGGGCCCTGTCGGCCGACGCCTACCTGCGGCGGGAGCGCCTCGACGGCGCCGAGTTCTACGTGCTCATGATGCTGTCGGCCGCGGGCGGCGTGATCATGGCGATGGCCAACGACCTCATCGTGCTCTTCCTGGGCCTGGAGACCCTGTCGCTGGCGGTGTACGTGCTCTCGGCGATGCACCGCCGGCGTGCCCAGTCGCAGGAGGGCGGCCTCAAGTACTTCGTGCTCGGCAGCTTCTCCTCGGCCTTCTTCCTCTACGGCATCGCCTTCGTCTACGGGGCGACGGGGTCGACCAACCTCATCGACATCAAGGCGTTCTTCGCCGGCAGCGTGCCCATCCAGAACGGGCTGCTGCTCATGGGGATCGCCCTCATGATCGTGGGCTTTGGTTTCAAGGTGGCGGCGGTGCCGTTCCACTCCTGGAGCCCAGACGCGTACCAGGGCGCACCTACGCCCGCCGTGGTCTACATGGCCGCGGGGGTGAAGGCCGCAGCCTTCGCCGGGATGGTCCGCGTGCTGGTGCTCGCCTTCGACGGCTACGCCACCGACTGGCAGCCGATCATCTACGCCCTGGCCGTGCTGTCGATGGTGTTCGGCTCGCTCTTCGCCATCGTCCAGAGCGACGTGAAGCGCATGCTGGCCTACTCGTCGATCAACCACGCCGGCTTCATCCTCGTGGCCATCGAGGCGGCCAGCGATCTGGGCACCCAGGCAGTGCTCTTCTACCTGGCCGCCTACACCTTCATGGTCGCAGGGACCTTCGCCATCGTGGCCCTCGTTTCGGGCAGGGGCGACGGACGGACCCGCCTGGCCGACTACCGCGGCCTGGCGCGATCGAGCCCCATGCTGGCGTTGGTGCTCACCATCTTCCTGCTGGCCCAGGCCGGCATCCCGTTCACCTCGGGCTTCTTCGCGAAGTTCAACGTGATAATCGCCTCGGTGGACGCCGGCTCCTGGCCGCTGGCGATCATCGCCATGGTCTCAGCGGTCATCGCTGCCTTCCTCTACCTGCGCCTCGTCGTGGCCATGTACATGACCGCCCCTCAGGGCAGTGCGTACCTGACCGCCCCCGACGGCGACAACGCCGAGGCAGGAGACGTGGAAGGCGGCACCAAGATCCCCGTGCCCATCGGGGCGTGGCTGGGGATAGCGCTCTGCTTCGTGGTCACCATGGGAGCGGGCATCGTGCCCTCCCTCCTGGATACACCGGCCGGCCAGGCGCGCCCCGCCCTCGTGCAGGTCGGCGACGACATCCCCACCGGGATCGGGAACGTGCCGGCGCCCTCTCCCTAGAGGTTTCCGCCACACCGAAAAAGCGCAGGTGAGATGAGGATTTCTCGCCTTGTGCCCGGCTTCACTAGTCTCCGATACCGATGTCCCAGGCCTATTCGGACTTCGTCCGCCAGTATCTGACGGTAGGCATCTTCGGCGTGTTGGCGGTGGGTATGGCCGCCCTCATGCTGGGCGGCGGCAAGCTCCTGAGGCCCGACCGCCCCCAGGAGCAGAAGTACCTCACCTACGAGAGCGGCGTCGACCCGGTGGGCTCCGGCTGGTCGCAGAGCCAGATCCGCTACTACGTGTTCGCCCTGCTGTTCGTGTTCTTCGACGTGGAGGCTGTCTTCATCTTCCCTTGGGCCACCCAACTCGAGGCCTACGGCACCTTCGGCCTGGTCGAGATGGCCGCCTTCATTGCGATCCTGGGCCTCGGCCTGGTCTACGCCTGGCGCAAGAAGGTGCTCCAGTGGGCCTAGTCGAGAGCGGCAAGATGCCCAAGCCCCTCACGAGCCTCCTCAACATGAGCCGCAAGTACTCCCTATGGGTGTACCAGTGGGGCCTCGCTTGCTGCGCCATCGAGATGGGGGCGGCCTTCGCCTCGCCCCGCTACG
>CAYNQN010000097.1:5107-6524 GCA_964399375.1 uncultured Rhabdothermincola sp.
CGCCTCGGGGTGATCCCCTTCCCGGCGGGACCTCGCCAGGCCGACCTGGTGGTCATCGCCGGGACGGTCACCGACAAGATGGCTCCCTCCGTCGTGCGCCTCTACGAGCAGATGCCCGATCCCAAGTACGTGATCAGCATGGGGAGCTGCGCCAACTGCGGTGGCCCCTACTGGGACTCGTACTCCGTGACGAAGGGCGTCGACCAGCTGATACCGGTCGACATCTACGTACCTGGCTGCCCGCCGCGGCCCGAGGCCCTGCTGGAGGGCATCGTGCTGCTCCAGGAGAGGATCCAGAACGAGGACATGGCGGAGCGATGGAGAGGTGAGCCCATTGTCGTCTCCTGAGACGACCGGGGACGCAGCGCCTGCCGAGGCCGACGGCGAACCTGCCGAGGAGGTCGCAACCGACGAGCAGCGTGAGCTCCAGCTCGCCGAGCTGCGCGAGCACCTCGGCGAGGCCGTGGTCGACACGTACATCCGTCCTGGTCAGGGCACGTGGGTGAGGGTCACGCGCGAGTCCTGGCGTGACACCGCGATCGTTGCCAAGGAGAAGCTGGGCTACGAGTTCTTCGACTTCCTCTCGGCGATCGACTGGATGCCCTCGCCCTTCGGTCGCGACATGAACGCCCAGGAGGACCTCGTGGGCTCCGGCCCTGAGGAGGCTACGGAGCCCGGCGCCATCGAGCACGGGTACACCGGCGGCGAGACGAGGTTCCAGGTGCTGGCCAGCCTCTACGACACGGTGAGATCTCGGGGGATCCTCCTCAAGGTCGACCTGCCCGACGACGATCTGAGCATCGACACCTGGTTCGACATCTTCCCCGGTGCCAACTGGCACGAACGGGAGACCGCCGAGATGTTCGGCATCGACTTCAACGGCCACCCCGGCCTCTCGCACATCTACCTGCCCGCCGACTTCGAGGGTCATCCGCTCCGCAAGGACTACCCCCTGCTGGCCCGCCGCGTTAAGCCCTGGCCGGGCATCGTCGACGTGGAGCCCATGCCGGCAGGCGAGGACGACGCCGGCGGCGAGTCCGACCCGGCGGAGGCCTCGAGCGGGGAGGGCGAATCGTGACCGCCACCCGGCCCGATCGCTCGGGCGATGGGATCTCCGACCGGGAGAAGCTGGCGTACGTAGCCGCCCAGGCTGCGGATGCCCGGCTCAACGTGGAGCTCGAGACCGAGGGCATGACCCTCAACATCGGCCCGCAGCACCCCGCCACGCACGGCACCCTGCGCATCGTCGCCCGCCTCGACGGCGAGCAGATCATCTCGGCCGAGCCCATGTGCGGGTACATGCACCGGGGCTACGAGAAGCTCACCGAGGTCCGCACGTACCCGCAGGTCACCACGCTCATCAACCGCATCGACTGGCTCGGCAGCTTCGCCAACGAGGTGCCGTTCATCCTCGCCG
>CAYNQN010000098.1:0-6374 GCA_964399375.1 uncultured Rhabdothermincola sp.
TGCGGCCGATGTAGCGGTTCTTCACCAGCCCCTGGCCGTAGGGGATGCCGCTGCGCCTGGCGAAGCCCTCGGCCGCGGGCAGGCCCGACTCGGGCACGCCCATGACCATGTCGGCCTCCACCGGCGCCTGCACGGCCAGCTCCTCGCCCATGCGCACGCGGGCCGCGTGCACGCTGTTGCCGTAGAGCCGCCCATCGGGGCGGGAGAAGTAGACGTACTCGAACACGCAGAGCTTGGGGTCTATGGAGGAGCTGTCGAAGGGGTCGACCGTCCGGCACCCGGTGGCGTCGATCACCACCATCTCGCCAGGCGAGAGCTCGCGCACGAAGTGCGCTCCCACCACGTCGAGCGCCGGGGTCTCGGACGCGAGGACCCAGCCGTTGTCGAGCTTGCCCAGCACGAGGGGCCAGAAGCCGCGAGGGTCGCGCACGCCGATCACGTGGCCCTCGTCCATGAGCACGAACGAGAAGGCGCCCTCCAGCCTCGGGAGCACCGCCATGAGCGCCCTCTCGAGGGCGCGCCCGTCGCTGGAGCGCGTGGGCTCGGTGGCCAGGTGGGAGGCCAGCAGCTCGGCCACCAGGTCGCTGTCGCTGCAGATGGTGCCGGGGAGCATGCCGGCCTCCTCCGCCAGGGCCTCGACGTTCACGAGGTTGCCGTTGTGGGCGAGGGCGAAGGAGTGGTCGCCGACGTCGCGGTAGAAGGGCTGGGCGTTGCGCCAGGTGCTCGAGCCCGTGGTGCTGTAACGCACGTGCCCGATGCCCAGGTGGCCGGTGAGGGCCTCGAGCGTCCGGTCGTCGAAGACGTTGGAGACGAGGCCCATGTCCTTGACGATGGTGACCGTCTCACCGTCGCTCATGGCCATGCCGGCCGACTCCTGGCCGCGGTGCTGGAGTGCGTAGAGGCCCAGGTACGTGAGGTGGGCTGCGGGCTGGCTGGGGGCGTAGACCCCGAACACACCGCAGTGATGGCCAGGTGTCTCGCCATCGTGGCCCAAGCTCACGTTCCCAGCATAGGCCCACTGGCGCCGCCTACCAGCTTGGGGCCCGCTCCGGCCGGCCTCGCCCTTCGGGCCGGGGTGCTCAGCCCTGGGTGGTGCCCGCTTCGAAGGCGTCGGGCAGGCGGTCTGCCCACGCCGAGCGGGCCTGGGACAGCGGCAGCTCCAGCAGGTCCTTCACCGAGAGGGTGTCGCCGGTGGCCACGCCGATCCTGGCGAGCGGCACCGAGGCCGTCTCGCAGGCACGCTCCACCGCCACGAGCATGTCGGGCTCCACGCAGAGCACCACGCGCGACGGCGACTCGGAGAAGAGCTGGGCGTGGTCGGCCACCCTCGCCACCCGGAACCCCACGCCGCTGGCCACCGCCATCTCGGCCAGCGCCACACCCAGGCCCCCGGACGACACGTCGTGGGCGCCCACCACCAGGCCCCCGGCCACGAGCGACCGGACCAGCTCGGCCACCGCCAGGTGGGCAGCGGGGTCGAGCACGGGGAGCGAGCCGCCACGGTGGCCGTGCAGGCGCGCCCACGCAGAGCCCCAGAGCCCGCCGTCGGCCCCGGCAGGGCCCGAGCGGCCCGCCGGCTCTGCCGGCTCTGCCGGCTCTGCCGGCGAGGGGGGGATGGCAGGGCCCGAGCGGCCCGCCGGCTCTGCCGGCTCTGCCGGCGAGGGGGGGGTGGCAGGGCCGACCACGACCAGGCGCCCTCCCTCCACCAGGCGCGGGCCCGGAGGGGGCCGCCGCAGGTCGTCGACCACTCCGAGCAGGCCGATGACCGGCGTGGGATCGATGCTCGTGCCCATCGACTCGTTGTAGAAGCTGACGTTGCCCCCCACCACGGGCAGGCCCATGGCCCGGCAGGCCTCGGACATGCCGTCGACCGCCTCGGAGAACTGCCACATCACCTCGGGCCGCTCGGGGTTGCCGAAGTTGAGGCAGTTGACGACCGCAAGGGGCCGTGCCCCCACGCACGCCAGGTTCAGGACGCTCTCGGCCACGACCATCGCCGTGCCCCGGCGGGGGTCCACGGCGCACCAGCGGTGGTTGCCGTCGGTGGTGAGGGCCAGGCCCCTACCGGTGTCCTCGCCGGTGCGCGGGTGCTTGAGCCTCAGCACCACCGCATCGCCCCCCGGCCCCACGACCGTGTTCAGGAAGAGCTGGTGGTCGTACTGCCGCCACACCCACGAGGTGTCGGCCAGCAGCGCCAGGAGATCGCCGGCCGGGTCCTTGCAGGTGGGCAGATCGCCCGTGGCCTGCCAGCGGGTGGCCTCGTCGAAGCCCTCGGGTGGAGCCATCGGGCGGTCGTAGAGGGGGGCGTCCTCGTGCAGCGAAGCAGCCGGTATGTCGGCGAGCACCGGGCCGTCCCAGCCGTCGAGCACCCGCAGCCCACCGCCCGGTACCACTCTGCCCACCACCGAGGCCCGCACCTCCCAGCGCTCGCAGATGGCCAGCACCGCGTCGAGGTCGCCGGGCTCCACGATCGCCAGCATCCGCTCCTGCGACTCGCTGGTCATCACCTCGAAGGGCTCCATGCCCGGCTCGCGGGTGGGCACCGCGCTCACGTCCACGTCCATGCCCATGCCACCCCGGGAGGCGGTCTCGCTGGTGGCACACGTGAGCCCCGCCCCGCCCAGGTCCTGGATCCCCACCACCAGGCCTGCCTCCAGCAGCTCCAGGCACGCCTCGATGAGCCGCTTCTCCTCGAAGGGGTCTCCCACCTGCACGCTCGGGCGCTTGTCGGCCTCCTCGTCGGCGTCGCCGAACGACGCGCTGGCCAGAACGCTCACCCCTCCTATGCCGTCACGACCGGTGGTCGAGCCGAGCAGCACCGCCAGGTTCCCCACGCCGGTGGCCTGGCCCAGCACCAGGCGGTCGGCCGGGAGCACCCCCAGGCACAGCACGTTGACGAGGGGGTTGCCGGCATAGGTCTCGTCGAAGACGGTCTCACCACCCACCGTGGGGACTCCCACGGCGTTGCCATATCCCGAGATGCCGCTCACCACGCCTTCGGCGATCCAGCGGCTCCGTGCGTCGTCCAGGGGACCCAGGCGCAGCGGGTCCATGAGGGCGATGGGCCTGGCACCCATCGTGAATATGTCGCGCAGTATCCCGCCCACGCCGGTGGCGGCTCCCTGGTAGGGCTCTATCGCAGACGGGTGGTTGTGGCTCTCGATGCGTATAGCCGCAGCGATCCCGTCGCCCACGTCCACGACCCCGGCGTTCTCGCCCGGGCCCACCAGCACCCAGGGCGCCTGCGTGGGGAGCCGGCGAAGGTGCACGCGCGACGACTTGTACGAGCAGTGCTCCGACCACATCACCGAGTACATGGCCAGCTCCAGGTGGTTCGGCGCCCTGCCGATAACCCGCTCTATGGCCGCGTACTCGTCATCGGCAAGTCCCAGGCTCCGGTGCACCGGCCCTGCGTTGGGCGACGACCCTGGGATGGCGCTCATCCGGGGGAGGCTATCCGCTCCACCGACCCCGCCATTCGAACGTCAAATGATGAATCGGAAAGTTCTAGAAATGAGGCCCGACCAAGCAAATAGTTGAAAAGCATGTCGATATCTGGTTGGGTAAGCGGTAATGACTCCAACAAAGCGCACCACCAAATCTTCGTCCAACCGCATGTCGGCCACTCACAAGGCCGCCCTGGCAGAGGGAAGGAGCCAGGGACGAGCGGTACGCAGCTACCTCGAAGCTCTAGAGGCTCACAGGCCACGTAGAGGGCGCAAGAGGACTCCAGAATCCATCAAGAAGAGGCTCGATGTGATCGACCTCAGCCTCGCCGACGCCGACCCTCTCAGGCGCCTCCAGCTGGTGCAGGAGCGCATCGACCTCGCCGAGGAGCTGGCCACCTCCGAGAACAAGGTGGACATCAGCGGGCTCGAGGCCGACTTCATCAAGGCCGCACCGGGGTACAGCTCTCGCAAGGGCATCAGCTACCAGGCCTGGCGTGAGCTGGGCGTCCCGGCCTCCACGCTCAAGGCCGCCGGCATCGGCCGCTCGAACAGCTAAGAAGCCGAGCTACTGGCGAGCGCTGCGGCGCTCGCCAGCAGCGACTTGAGCAGCGGCAAACCGTCGTCGCTCCCCAACAGCGTCGCTGAGGCACGCTCGGGATGGGGCATCAAACCCACCACGTTGCGCTCGGTTGAGCAGATCCCGGCTATGTCGTCCACCGAGCCATTGGGGTTCTCCACGTAGCGGAGGATCACGCGATCATCGCCCCGCAGCTCGGCCAGCGTGCGCTCATCACACGTGTAGTTGCCCTCGAAGTGGTTGATGGGAACCCGCAGCACACTGCCCTCTTCGGCTTCGCTCGTGAGCACCGACCGGGTCGAGCACACGCGCAGCTCCACAGTGGTGCACAAGAACTTCAAACCCCTGTTCTTCTGCAGGGCACCAGGCAGCAATCCGGCCTCGGTGAGCACCTGGAACCCGTTGCAGATGCCCACCACCGGGCCACCCTCGCGGGCGAAGTCGGTCACGGCTCCCATCACCGGCGAGAACCGGGCTATCGCCCCGGGCCTGAGGTAGTCGCCATGCGCGAACCCCCCTGGCACCACCACGGCGTCCACGTCGCCCAGCGATTCGTCGCCGTGCCACAGCAGCTCTGCCGCTCCGCCCAGGGCACGGACGGCCTCGGCCACGTCGTGCTCGCAGTTGGAGCCGGGGAAGACGAGAACGCCGACCTTGGCGGTCACGCTGCTCCCACGGCCTCGGCGATCTCCACCGATGCATCCTCGATCACGGGGTTGGTGAGGAACCGCTGGCAGAGGTCCTCCACCTCGGAGCGGGCCGCCTCCACGTCGGTCGCCTCCACGGTGAACCGGATGCTCTTGCCCACGCGCACCCCCTTCACCCCGTCGAAGCCGAGCGTGGGCAGCGATCGCTCGATCGTCGCCCCCTCGGGGTCGGCGATCCCAGGCCGAAGCTGCACCTCCACGTGCACCGAGAAGATCATGAACGCACTCTAACGATGCCTGCTCACAGCGGGGGGAGTGCGAGGGGTACTCCGTGAACAGCGAGGGGTACTCCGTGAACGTAGCGAGCGAGTGAGCCCGAGATCATCCCGGCCAGTCGGCAAACGAGCGCCCGGTGATGAGCTCGTAGGCCTCCACGTAACGGGCCCTGGTGGCCTCGACGACGCCGGGCGGCAGCTGGGGCGGCGGCGGTGCCTTGTCCCAGTCGAGCCCGTCGAGGAAGTCACGCACGGGTTGCTTGTCGAACGAGGGAGGGGTGGAGTCCGGCTCCCAGCGCTCGGCCGGCCAGAAGCGCGACGAGTCGGGGGTGAGCACCTCGTCGGCCACCACCAGCTCGCCACCCACCGTCCCCAGCTCGAACTTGGTGTCGGCGATGATGATGCCCCGCTCGGCCGCCCAGGCCGAGCCCTGGCTGTAGAGGGCGAGCGAGATGTCGCGGGCTCGGTTGGCCGTCTCGGGGCCCACCAGCTCCACGGCTCGCTCGAAGCTGATGTTCTCGTCGTGGCCGTCGGTGGCCTTGGTCGACGGCGTGAACACCGGCTCGGGCAGGCGGTCCGACTCCTGGAGGCCGGCGGGCAGCTCCTGGCCGTGCATGGTGCCCTTGTCGCGGTACTCCTTCCAGGCCGACCCGGTGATGTAGCCGCGCACGATGCACTCGATGGGCAGCATCTCGGCGCGGTGGCAGAGCATCACGCGGCCCTCCCACTCCGGCCGCTGGGCAGCCGGAGGAACCTCGGCAAGATCGGTGGAGATCAGGTGGCTGGGGGCAACGTCCGCCAGGTGCTCGAACCAGAAGGCCGACATGGCGGTGAGCACCCTGCCCTTGCCCTCTATGGGCTCCTCCATGACCACGTCGAAGGCCGAGATGCGGTCGGAGGCCACCAGCAGCAGCCGGTCGTCTCCCACGGCGTAGATGTCGCGGACCTTCCCCGAGTAGATGGGCGTGAGCTGCTCGGCGGCGTGCTCTGTCACGGCGGCGTCTCCAGTGTCGGTGTGGGCGATCGGGGCGGGCAGTCGATGGCGGTGATGGGCGGGGCCCAGCTGCTCGGCGGGTACCCCGCCAAGTCGTATCAGAGGATGGGAGACGGGCGGTACCCCGCCGCGCCCGGGTGCCCGGCGGCCAGCTGCTCCACGGTGGCCACGAAGGCCTCCACCTGGGAGGCGGCGGCACCCGTCAGCTCCACGGGCTCGGCCAGCACGCTCGCCAGCTCTTCGCTGCCCAGGCCCAGGCGCTCGTCGCCCGCCAGCCTTTCGAGGAGGTCGTTGGCACCCGTGGCCCCCGCCCTCATCTCCAGCGCCACCGCGGTGGCGTGGTCGCGGATTGCCTCGTGGGCCTGCTCGCGCCCCGCCCCGTTGCGCACCGCCGCCATCAGCACCTTGGTGGTGGCGAGGAAGGGCAGGTAG
>CAYNQN010000099.1:0-6298 GCA_964399375.1 uncultured Rhabdothermincola sp.
CACCTGCACGCCGTAGCGGAAGCGACGGGCCTTGGGGTCGGTCACGCCGTAGCGCTCGGCGCAGATGCGGTCCCAAAGCTCGGTGAAGGCCCTCATCTTGCAGGTCTCCTCCACGAACCGGATGCCCGCGTTCACGAAGAACGAGATGGAGCCGACCACTCCGGCGAAGCGGTCGTCGGGGACCTGGCCCGACTCCCGCACGGCGTCGAGCACGTCGGTGGCGGTCGCCAGGCTGTAGGCCAGCTCCTGCACCGGCGTGGCCCCGGCCTCTTGCAGGTGGTAGCTGCACACGTTCATCGGGTTCCAGGCCGGGACGTTGTGCGAGCAGTAGGCGATCATGTCCACGATGAGCCGCTTGGAGGGCTCGGGCGGGAAGATGTAGGTGCCCCTCGAGAGGTACTCCTTGACGATGTCATTCTGGGTGGTGCCGCGCAGCAGGGTGGTGTCGACCCCCTGCTCGGTGGCGTTGGCCACGTAGAGGCCCAGCAGCCAGGCGGCGGGGGCGTTGATGGTCATCGAGGTGTTCATCTCGCCCACCGGGATGCCTTCCAGCAGCTCTCGCATGTGGCCCAGGTGGGCCACGGGTACTCCCACCTTGCCCACCTCGCCCCGCGCCCTGGGGTCGTCGGGGTCGTAGCCGGTCTGGGTCGGGAGGTCGAAGGCGACCGACAGGCCCGTCTGACCCTTGGCCAGGTTGGTGCGGTAGAGCTCGTTGGAGGCCCGGGCGCTGGAGTGACCCGAGTAGGTGCGCATGAGCCACGGGCGGTCCCGTTCGTGGCGTACGCCCTCGTCGGCCATCTCAGCTGTAATCGTAGAAGCCCCTGCCCGACTTCCGTCCCAGCTGCCCGGCGCTCACCATGCGCCGCAGGCGCGGGTGCGGGGAGTAGTTGGGGTCGCGGTGCTCCTCGTAGAGGGCCTCGAGGATGGCGGAGGAGGTGTCGAGGCCGACCAGGTCGAGCAGCGCCAGGGGTCCCATGGGGAAGTTGCAGCCGCCCTTCATGGCAGCGTCTATGTCGTCTCGCGACGCCGTGCCCGACTCCAGCAGCCTCACGGCGTTGTTCAGGTAGGGGAAGAGCAGGGCGTTGACGATGAAACCGGCCCGGTCGGCCACCTCCACCGGCGACTTGCCGCAGGCCTCGGCGAAGGCCCTGGCCTCTGCCATCGTGGCGTCGTCGGTCACGAGGGTGCGCACCAGCTCCACCAGCGCCATCGCCGGCGCGGGGTTGAAGAAGTGGATGCCGCAGACCTTCTCTGGCCGGCCGGTGGCGGCGGCCATCTCGATCACCGGGAGGGTGGAGGTGTTGGTGGCCAGGATCGTGCCCTCGCCACAGATCCCGTCGAGCTGGCCGAAGAGCTCCTTCTTCACCGTCAGGTCCTCCACCACCGACTCCACCACCAGGTCGCAGTCGGCCAGCGCACCCAGGTCGTCGGTGGCCGTGACCCTCGAGAGAGCTGCGTCGCGGTCGTCCTCGCTCAGCCTGCCCTTGTCCACCTGGCGGGCCAGCGAGCGGGCCATCCCCTCCACCGTGGCCTCAGCGGTGGCCTGCTTGCGGGAGCGCAGCACCACCTCCACCCCTGCCTTGGCGGCTACCTCGGTGATCCCCGAGCCCATGATCCCCGAGCCCACCACTCCGATTCGCTTGACCGTCATGGCGGCAGGTTAGCCTCCGCCACGTGACCGCCGGATTGCCAGTGCAGCCGGCTCCGACCGTCTCCGATGGCCTGGGCCGCACCGCCGCGGCGGAGCTGGCGAGCCGTGCAGCGGCCATCCGTGCCAGGCCCCTGGGGCGCACGCTCGACCTCTCCACGCACGGTGTCGGGCTGGCCGCTCCCGGTGGCGGGAGCACGGTGGCCATCGAGGGTGACGACGCCAGCTTCGACTCGGTCGTCTCGGTGTTCGAGCTCGTGCGCTTCCCCGACCTTCCCGCCGTCGTCGGCGAGCTCGGTCGGCTCCTGCGGCCCGGGGGCGAGATGTGGCTGCTCGAGCCGATCGGTCGTCCGGGGCTCGCGGCGGCCGTGCTCTGCTGGCTGTGGTCGGCCGACCCGCGCCTGGCAGGCCTCCAGCTCGGGCGGGACATCCCGGCCGCCGTGCGCGACGCTGGCTTGTGGGTCACCGACGTCGAGAGGTTCGACATGCAAGGGGCCCCCTGGCCCCTGCGGCCCTTCGTCCAACTGCGTGCCACGTGGGTGGTGCCGGGCGAGGAGCAGGGCAGGGCACCGAGATCCAAGGAGGAGCAGGGCAGATGACCGGAGCGCTGGCGTTGGTCGGGGGCGGGGAGTGGACCGAGGGCTGCACCTTCGACGCGGAGCTGCTCGCGGCCAGCGGGTCGAACGAGGTGGTGGTGGTTCCGGCGGGCCTCGCCTACGAGAACCCGGGTGCCGCTGTCGACCGTGCGAGGTCGTGGTTCGCTGCCCTCGGCGCCACCGTCCACGAGGTGCCCGTCCTCACGCGGCCCGACGGGTTCGTGGAGGAGAGCGTGGCCAGGGTCGCTGCTGCCACTTTCCTCTACCTGCCGGGAACATCCCCCATGCACCTGCGCTCCGTGCTGAAGGACAGCCCGGTGCTCGACGCCCTCGTCGCAGCCTGGGAGCGAGGTGCGGTCCTGGCGGGCTCCAGCGCGGGGGCCGACGTCCTCTGCGACCCCATGGTCGACACCCGTGGAGGGGCCTTCACGGTGGGCATGGGGGTGGTGCAAGGGCTAACGGTGATCCCTCGCTTCAACCGCTGGTCGCCCGATCTGGTGCACCGCACGGTCACGCTGGCTCCCGCAGGCCTGCCGGTGGTCGGGATCCCCGAGGCGACCGCTCTCATCCGCTCGCCCCAGGGCGGCTGGAGCACGGCGGGTGTGGGCGAGTGCTCCGTGTTCGTCGACGGCAGGACCGCCGACCTGGCGGCTCTCCCTAGCTGAGCGCCGAGGTTCGGGGCTTGTAGCGCCCTCCCTGGCCCGGAGCTAGGGAGTGGCGGTGCCCGGGTCGGTGACCACGGCTTCGAGGTCGACCACGAAGTAGAGGGACTCGTCGGGGGCGATCCTGGGCGGGCTGCCGTTGGCGCCGTAGGCCATGTCGGGCGGGATCACCAGCAGCCGGCGGCCGCCCACCTTCATCCCGGGGATCCCCTGGGTCCAGCCGTCGATCACGCCTCCCAGCGGGAAGGTCGCCGGCTGGGCGCCCCGCTGCCAGGACGAGTCGAAGATCTGGCCGGTCGAGCAGGCCACGCCGATGTACTGGACCGTGACCTCCACGGCCGGGTTGCCGGCAGGCACCTCGGGGCCCTCTCCCACCACCAGGTCCTCCACGACCAGCTCTGTTGGGGGAGGTCCGGGTGTGATGGGCACCTCGGGCGCCCCGGCGGGGAGGGGGTCGGCGAGGGGCACGCAGGGCTTTCCGGCTGCTGATTCCATCCCGGCGACCGTAGTGGTGGTGCGCATGGTGGTCGAGGTGGCAGAGGTCGGGATGGTCGTGGCGGCTGTCTCCGAGCCGTCGTCGCGGCCCCGGACCAGGGCGAGGATCCCCACGACCAACAGGACCAGCACGACGATCCCACCGATCATCAGGGTCCGCTGGCGGGTCTTCGCCTTCCGCTGTGCTTCCTGGGCAGCGGCTATGCGCGCCTCTCGTCCGGCCTTCTGACGCTGTCGCTTGCTGGTGCTCATCGAGCGGGCACCCTAGCAATTTTCACAGCGCCGGCTCCGTCGTGCCGTCGCCGGCGCCCGCTTCGCGGATCCGAGTGCCATCGATTCTGCTGCTCCGCTCCGCTTCGCAGCTCGAACGCAATGTTCACAGCGCCGGCTCCGTCGTGCCGTCGCCGACGCCCGTTTTCGCCTGGTGGCTTCGCAGCTGGCACGTAATAGCTTTGCAGCGTGGCTCTCGTCGTCCAGAAGTTCGGTGGCACCTCGGTGGCCGACGCGGATCGCCTCCGCTCGGTGGCCGAGCACGTGGCGCGCACCGTGCACCACGGGAACCAGGTGGTGGTGGTCATCAGCGCCATGGGCAAGGACACCGACGAGCTGCTGCGCCTCGCCTCCGACGTGTCCACCAGCAGGCCCGGGCGGGAGATGGACATGCTGGTGACGGCCGGCGAGCGCAAGGCGATGGCCCTGCTCTCCATGGCCATCACCGACCTGGGGCCGGTGGCCGAGTCGTTCACGGGGAGCCAGGCGGGCTTTCGCACCGACGGCCTGCACACGAACGCCAAGATCGTCGAGGTCCGTCCCGATCGCATCCGTGCGGCGCTCGACGAGGGCAGGGTCCCCGTGGTGGGGGGCGCCCAGGGCGTATCGAGCGACTCGAACGTCACCTTCCTCGGCAGGGGCGGCTCCGACACCACGGCCGTGGCGCTCGCCCACGCTCTCGGGGCAGACGTGTGCGAGCTGTACACCGACGTCACCGGGGTCTTCACCAGCGATCCGCGCATCGTGGACGATGCCCGCAAGATGCCGCGGGTGAGCTTCGACGAGCTCCTGGAGATGACGGCCAATGGATGCCCCAAGCCCGCCATGCGGTCGGTCGAGCTGGCCCGCACCTACGGAGTCGATCTGCACGTGCGCTCGGCCTTCACGTGGGAGCAGGGCACGCTGGTCACCAAGGAGGAACAGAACATGGAGCAGGCCATCATCTCGGCGGTCACGCCCGATGTCGACGAGGCCAAGATCACCATCTCGAACGTGGAGGACCGCCCCGGCATAGCGGGCAAGATCTTCCGCGCACTGGCCGACGGCGACATCAACGTCGACAAGATCGTCCAGAACGTCTCCGAGCACGGCCGCACCGACATCTCCTTCACGGTCCCGCACCGGGAGTTCGACAGGGCCCTGGAGATCTGCCGCGGCGAGGCCCCCCTGGTGGGCGCGGCGGAGGTGCGGGGAGACCCCGACATAGCGAGCGTGAGCCTCATCGGCGCCGGCATGAAGTCGAACCCCGGCGTGGCGGCCACCGTCTTCGAGACCCTCGCCGCCAAGGGCATCAACATCGAGATGATCTCCACATCGGCCATCCGCATCACCTGCGTGGTGCGCCAGGACCAGGTGGAGCAGGCGGCCAACCTCCTCCACGAGGCCTTCGGGCTGTCGGAGGCGGGTTCCTCCCCGGTGGCCATATGAGCGAGCGCAGCGGCTCCCGGCACCTTCTCGACCGGGCAGAAGCCCGATAGCCTCGGTTCCGATGCGAGTCGGGATCGTCGGGGCCACCGGCCAGGTTGGCGGGGTGATGCGAGCTGTGCTCGCCGAGCGGGGCTTCCCCGTGTCCCACCTGCGGTTCTTCGCCTCCGAGCGCTCGGCGGGGCAGCGCCTGGCCTGGGCCGACACCGAGGTGGTGGTGGAAGAGGCCGGCTCGGCCGACTACCGGGGTCTCGACATCGTCCTGTTCTCCGCGGGGGCGGCGACGTCCCGCGAGCTGGCCCCGGTGGTGGCCTCGGCGGGCGCCACCGTGATCGACAACTCCTCGGCATGGCGGCTCGACCCCGACGTGCCACTGGTGGTCCCCGAGGTCAACGCCCACGCCCTCGAGAGCATCACGAAGGGCATAGTGGCCAACCCCAACTGCACCACCATGGTGGCCATGCCGGTGCTCAAGCCCCTCGATGGCGCCGCCGGGCTGCGCTCGATGGTGGTGAGCACGTACCAGGCCGTTTCGGGTGCCGGGCTCGCGGGCACCTCCGAGCTCGACGAGCAGGTGCGCAAGGTGGGCGATGGCGCCACCGCCCTGGCGCTCTCCGGCTCGGCGGTCGACCTCCCCGAGCCCGCCGTGTTCGCCGAGCCCATCGCCTACAACGTCGTGCCCCTGGCAGGCTCGATCATCGACGACGGCTCGCACGAGACCGACGAGGAGCGCAAGCTCCGTGACGAGAGCCGCAAGATCCTCGGCCTGCCCGACCTGCTGGTGACGGCCACCTGCGTGCGGGTGCCGGTCTTCACCGGCCACTCCATGGCGATCTCGGCGTCGTTCGGCGAGCAGCTCACCCCCGAGCAGGCCCGCAAGCTCCTCTTCAAGGCCCCCGGGGTGGAGCTGGCCGACGTGCCCACACCGCTGCGTGCGGCCGGGGGCGACAACACGCTCGTGGGCCGCATCCGGGTGGACTCAACCCGCGAGCACGGCCTCTCGCTCTTCCTCAGCGGCGACAACCTGCGCAAGGGCGCAGCCCTGAACGCCGTCCAGATCGCCGAAGCCCTCCTCTAGGAGCCGGCTCTGCCCGGCCGTGCCGACCCTGTGCCGGCCTCGGGTACGATCGACGGCTTCACGGGGTGTAGCGCAGCTTGGTAGCGCGCTTCGTTCGGGACGAAGAGGTCGTGGGTTCAAATCC
>CAYNQN010000100.1:0-6206 GCA_964399375.1 uncultured Rhabdothermincola sp.
GGGTGACGTTGGTGGCGCCCTGGATGTAGCTGAGCTCCTCGCCCGTCCACTCCATGCCCGTGTGCAGGTAGCCCACGATCGGCTTGCACCGCAGCACGGTCTCGCCCCTCAGCTCCAGCATCAGGCGCAGTACGCCGTGGGTGCTGGGGTGCTGCGGGCCCATGTTGATGAGCATCGTCTCGTCCGCGCTGATGTCGCCCGAGGTCACCATCCCGCTCGTCTGGGCATCGAGCGAGGTGGCCTCGGCCAGCTCGTCGGCCGCCAGGGACGCCTCCGTCTCAGAGAGCCGGAGCACCGCTCCCTTCTCGCGCAGGCGCTCGATCGCGGAGGTCAGGTCGTCGTCGGTCAGCTCCTGGCCGCCTTCCGACGTGAGGTGCGGATCGGCAGCCGCCATGTGCTCGCTCAACGCGCCTGCCCCCTGGTTCGCCCAACCGGGGGCCCTGGCCTGATGGCCACGGGCTCGGCGCGATCACCCTTGAACTGCACCGGTATGCGCCCGCTCTCGTAGTCCTTGCGCAGCGGGTGACCCACCCAGTCCTCCGGCATGAGGATGCGCGTGGGGTCGAGGTGGCCCTCGAAGCGCACGCCGAACATGTCGAACGCCTCGCGCTCGAGGGCGTCGGCCCCGGGGTGGAGGTGCATGAGGGTGGGCACCCACGGGTCCTCCGCGGGCACCTGGACCCGCACGCGGACCCGGTCGGCGTTCCGGTGGTTCATCACGCCTGCGACCACCTCGAAGCGGCCCGGCTCCACGCCCTCGGGGAGCGGGCGGCCGGGGTGCGTCAGGTAGTCGACGGCCGTCAGGTCGTAGAGCATGAAGTAGCCGTCCGAGCGGAGAGCCGTGACGAGCTCCACGTACTGATCCCGGCTCGGGTGCACCACGCGCTGGCCATGGCTGTAGGTGACGGGAGCACCGTGCAGGGTCTCAGGCACCTGGTCGGCGCCCTCGGCGGCTGCGGGGCTCTCCGCGGAGGCGGCGCCCTCGGCGGCTGCGGGGCTCTCCGCGGAGGCGGCGTCGTCGGGCTCGGAGGCCTCCGGAGCGGCGGCCATAGGTTCGTCGGCCAACTCTCAGGCCTCTCGCTGCTCGATGTGTAGGCCCAGGCCCTCGCCGCCCCGCCTGCGGGTCAGCTCGCCGTCGCGCACCTTGGCGTGGAGCATCAGGATCGCGTGCATGAGCGTCTCGGGCGTGGGAGGGCACCCGGGCGTGTACACGTCGACCGGCACGACCTGGTCGACCCCCTGGACGAGGGCGTAGTTGTTGAACATCCCCCCGCTGGAGGCGCACACCCCCATGGAGATGACCCACTTCGGCTCCATCATCTGGTCGTAGATCTGGCGGAGCACAGGGCCCATCTTCTGCGACACCCGGCCGGCCACGATCATCAGGTCGGCCTGGCGGGGAGACGCCCTGAAGACCTCCATCCCGAAGCGGGCGATGTCGTAGTGCGGGCCGCCCATCGCCATCATCTCCAGGGCGCAGCAGGCCAGGCCGAAGGTGGCAGGCATCATCGAGCGGCGCCGGGCCCACTTCACCAGGTTCTCCAGCGAGCCGGTGAAGAAGTTGTGGCTGAGGCCCGACAGCCCGTCCTCGAGGAAGGTGGGCTGGTGCATGCTGGCCTCGGGGACCGCTATGGGAGAGGGGATGCCCACGGCTCTCGTGGCCGGGTCGGGTGGGGTGGGCACGGGCACCTGGGCCATCAGGCAGCCTCCACGGTCGCCGGGGCGACCGGGTCGACCCGCGCCCGCCCCTCGGTTCCCACCCGCCGCACGGTGGTGGCGGCGGTGCGAGCAGGGGACACGATGTCCTGGCGCCTGGAGATGGCGAGGGGGCCCCAGTCGAGGGCGCCGTTGCCGATGAGGTAGACGAACGACTCGAAGACCGCGGCCGAGAAGATGACGATGGCGATGATGCCGAACGTACCGAGAGCTCCCACGTTCACCGCGTAGGGGAAGAAGAAGATGATCTCGATGTCGAAGACGATGAAGATCATCGCGACCAGGTAGAAGCGCACCGGGAAGCGACCCGGGGGCTCCTTGCTCGGGATGATCCCGCACTCGTAGGGCGCAACCTTGGCCGGGGTGGGCCTGGGCGGGATCAGCAGGCGCTGGGCGACCCTGCTCACCACGCCGAAGAGCAGAGCCAGGACCAGCATGGCGAAGATGGGTAGGTACTGGCCCATAGCGGTTACGTCCCTCCCGCGCCGTTGCCACCGTTCCCTGCTGCCAATGAGGCAGCGAGGGCCTTGTTCTTGGAGAGAGTCTTATCGCGATAGTGCAGGACGAGCACGAAGAAGACGAACAGCGAGAGGGAGATCACGAAGTAGAGGAACGGGATCATCCGCTCGTTGCCCAGGTCTCGCACCAGCACCACCGAGACCACGGGGGCGTCCGGGTCGACCCGCGGCAGCGGCGGGGCCTCGCCCGGACGGGCCTGCTGTGGCACGACCTGTTGCACCTGCACGATCTGGAAGTGCGTGGGGTGCTTGAAGCCCACGATCGTGGAGATCTTGTGCCAGATGCGGCAGAGGGGATCGTCGGGCAGGAAGCCCCCGCCCTCGGCATCCGGGCAGGTGTCGAGGCGGTCGGGCTTGCCGCCGAAGTCGAACACGTCCAGCTTCTTGTAGTCGGTGGGGCCGGAGAAGAAGCCCGACTCCACGAGCGCCACGTCGGCCGCTGCCTGGGCCTCACCACCGTCCGAAGTGGAGACGAGGCTCCACCCGTTCATCTCCAACCCGGCGAGGTACTGCTCCACCAGCTCGGGGTGCGAACCCTGGAGGTCGGAGAGCACGAACCCGTTGGGGAAGTCGACGGCGAGCTCCGGGTTCGCGGCCAGGATCTCATCCGCGCTGGGCATGTCCTCCGGTTGGGGTAAGAGGCTCGCCTCCTCGGTCATCGGGGTCTCCGGACCGTCCACGAGTATCTCCACGGCTTGCCAGGAGGGGCTGGGCCCCTTGGGCCCGATGCCCGGAGGCACCAGCCACCAGACGAAGGTGAGGATCACCAGCCAGCCGGTGAGCCCTGCGAACGAGACGAGCAGGCCCAGGCGGGAGCCGAGGTTGGTGCCCAGCAGCAGGTAGATGGACCCGCACAGCACGACCACGCCCACGAACACCGCGAGCGCGCCTCTGATGTGTGGATCCCAGGCGATGCCGGCTATCAGGGATGCGAGAAGGGGCATGCTCACAGGCTCCGCTCGTATGCCACGACCGCCCGGATCTGCTCTGGCGTGAACATCACCTGGTCAGGGTTCATGGGCGGACGTGGTGGTCCGGTCAGCTCGAGGGGCTCGACGTTGGGGTTGAGGCCGTAGCCCGGCATCATCCCGTGGCTCGACATGCCCCTCTCGCCGTACGACTGGCCCAGCTCGCCCCCCTCGGCCACGAAGTCGAACTGCTGCTCGGCCGTGGGGAACTGGCGGATCTCGCTGCCACCCGTGATGTTGGGCCCGAAGGCACCCCCACCGGCTGGGCCGGGTTGGCCGTAGGACCAGCCGGGTGTGTGGCAACGACCGCACGAGAAGGCCCCGCCGGCGAAGCTGGTGTTCAGGCCCATGTTGAAGATGGCCTCGCCCATGGTGGCGAACTGCGCGTCGGGAACGGTGCACAGGCCCTCGGCGTCAGGCCCGCAGGTCTCGGCCAGCTCCTCTTCCACCTCGGCCCGCACCTCGTCGGCGGGCAGCTGGATGCTCTGCAGGTAGTAGACGAGCTCGTCGATCTGCTGCTCGGTGAGCGGCCCTCCCCCTGCCGCGCCCCATGCGGGCATGGGCGAGAAGGGGCGGCCGTAGATGAGGATGTACCGCACCTCGTCCCACGAGTACCTGTACATCACGGTGTCGAGCGCCGGGGCCTTCCAGTCGACCTGCTCGACGAAGTCGCCGTTGGGAGCCGTGAGGGTGGTGTTAGCGACACCACCCACGCCCTCGGGGCCGTGGCACGAGGCGCACTGGGCGCCCTCCACGAAGAGGGCCTCTCCCCGGTTGGTGAGGATCTCCTGGTAGTGGGCCACCGCATCGTCCTGGCGGCCCGGCTCGTAGAGCCAGTAGAGCGGGAGGCTCACACCGATGATGGCGAGCAGGGCGAGGCCGAAGAGGAGCGTGCGGTCGAGCCGCTTGGTCTCCATCTCCTCGTCGTCGTAGTAGAGCTTGCGGTTGGGGGCGAGCTCGACCTCCGAGCCCACCTCGCGCTTGCCCCTGCGCATGTTGGCGATGACCGCCACGGCGAACCCCACGATGAGGATCGCCGCGATGACGTAACCGATGGACTTCTGGACATCCATCAGTGGCCACCGCCCACGCAGTGAGGACCTTCGGCCTCCTGGCCGGTGGTGTTGGTTCCGATGGGCGGGCCCTGCACCACTTGTCCGGTGTTCACCGTGAGCACCCCGCCGGCGACCGACGTGGCGAAGCGGTCCATGCCTCGCGGAGCGGGGCCGCCCTTCTTCTCACCAGCCTGGTTGTACTGCGATCCGTGGCAGGGGCACTCGAACCACTGCGAGGTGGGGCAGCTGGGCACCCTGCAACCCAGGTGCGGGCACTTCTGGTAGAGCACCGCCACACCCGCCTCCAGGCTGTTGAGGACCGCCTGCGGGTAGACGGCCTTGGCCTTGTCGATGGACGACGCGGGGTAGGCCGTCATCCACATACGTCCCTCGGCGTTGTAGAGGAAGCCGCCGTTGTCGGCTATGTCGGCGAGGAGGTCGTCGACGTTGCCCACCGTGAGCTGGGAGCCGAAGCCGCCCTTGGGCTGCGGCCAGAGGAAGGCGAGCACGGCGCCGCCGAAACCTGCGATGCCGAGGCCGAAGAGCATCACGGTGCTGCGGTTGAAGAACTGCCGGCGGGTCACACCGATGGTCTCGGGGTCGGGCGGCACGTAGGGCACCGGGGGGCCGGCGTCGGTGGCCTCCACGGCTGTGGGCCGGCGCTCGAGGGCGGCGAGGCGCTCGATCTCGCGACCTGTCGACGGCGCCCCCTCCTGCTGGAGGACGTCGGGCTCGCCCCTGTCGCGCTTGATCGTCTCGCCCGAGAGCATCCCGGTGGCGGCCTTGGCGTCGCGCCGGCGCGACGCCGCCACGATGAGCACGCCCGCGAGCACCACGATCACGGGTATGGCGATGACCAGGGGGTTCATAGCTCGAAGAAGAGCCCTTCTGTCCAGGGGGCGACGAAGTTGAAGCCGGGGCCCCGGAAGAACGAGCCGATGAGCACCAGCACCGCCCAGAACATGAGCTGGAGGGTGAAGATGGAGATGGCGAACTTGCGGTCTTCCGGGCGGTTCGACTTGTTGCGGTCCATGTAGGGGGCGAGGATCAGCAGGAAGATGCCCATGCCGGGGATGGTCACCCCGGCCACCATGGGGTGGAACATGGTGAGCAGCTCCTGGAGGCCCAGGAAGTACCAGGGGGCCTTGGAGGGGTTGGGCGTCTGGTTGAAGTTGGCCAACTCGAGCAGCGGCGCGTTCACGAAGACCGAGAACACCAGCGTGAACACGGTGATGACCAGCGCGGCCACCAGCTCGCTGGCGAGCAGGTGAGGCCACACGTGCACCTTGTCCTGCGGCATCGCCTTGACGTCCTGGATGGAGCCCGACTTGACCACGGTGAGCAAGCGCTGGGTGTGCCCGCCTGGCCCTGTGGCCATCGCCGGCTGGGCGGTGGCCACCGCAGTTGCCGTGGTGGCCACGGCACCTCCGCCGCCTCCCGACTCGCCGCCGGCCGCCGAAGCGGCCTTGCCCGCCTTGGCAGCCTTGCTGCGCTCGAGGAGGTGGGCCGGGATCTTGCCCGCTCCCTCTCCACCGCCGTCGCCGCCACCCGGGGCGTCGCCGGCTCCTCCGGCACCCTCTGCAGGGGTGTCGCCTCCGGCGGCCGCGGCCTTCTTGGCCTCGGCCTTCTTGCGAGCCTCCTCGGCTCGTTTGCGCAGGTGCTCGGGAACTTCGGTCATAGTGGCCCCGAGATGCCGCCGTCCTTGCGGACCCGCCAGAAGTGGATGGCGAGGAAGATGACGGTCACGAAGGGTACGAACAGGACGTGGAGCACGTACCACCGCAACAGCGTGTCGGTGCCGATCTCGCGGCCGCCCAGCAGGACGAAGCGGACCTGCTCACCGAAGACAGGGGTGTACCCCATCATGTTCGTGCCCACGGTCACCGCCCATAGGGCCAGCTGGTCCCAGGGCAACAGGTAGCCGGTGAACGAGAGGAGCAGGGTGAGCG
>CAYNQN010000101.1:0-6177 GCA_964399375.1 uncultured Rhabdothermincola sp.
CCCGCACAGCGGTGGGCCACGCCTACGGGGGCGGCTCTCAGTTCTTCGCCATGTGGGTGGTGGGCAAGGACAAGCCCTGAGCTTCGTTGCGAACAGCCGCCGGCTTCGGTCGGCGGCTCTTTGCTTTCCGGCTTGCTGCCGGTGCGGTCCCAGGTATCAGGGGCGGACGGTGACGCCGCGCTCGGTCATGTAGCGCTTGGCCTCGGCCACGGTGTGCTGGCCGAAGTGGAAGATGGAGGCAGCGAGCACGGCGTCGGCTCCACCCTCGGTGACGCCCTCCACGAGGTGCTCGAGCCTCCCGACTCCTCCGCTGGCGATCACCGGCACCGTCACCGACGAGCTGACCGCCGCCGTGAGGGCCAGATCGAAGCCCTCCCGCGTGCCGTCGCGATCCATGGAGGTGAGGAGGATCTCGCCCGCCCCGCGCTCGGTGGCCTCCCGGGCCCACTCCACTGCGTCGCGGCCCGTCGGCCTCCGGCCGCCGTGGCTGAACGCCTCCCAACGGGAGGTGGAGTGTCGCTCATGCTTTCCGCTCTCCGCCGCTCGGGCGTCGATCGCGACCACGACGCACTGCGCTCCGAACTCGGCCGACAGCTCGCCCAGCAGCTCGGGGCGCTCTAGGGCGGACGTGTTGACGGATACCTTGTCGGCGCCGGCACGCAGGAGCCGGCGAGCGTCGTCGACCGTGCGGATGCCACCGCCGATGGTGAACGGGATGAAGACCTGCTCGGCGGTGCGCCGGGCCAGCTCCACGATGATGCCGCGATCCTCGTGGCTGGCGGTGATGTCCAGGAACACGAGCTCGTCGGCGCCCTCGCGGTCGTAGCGCGCGGCCAGCTCCACGGGGTCGCCGGCGTCGCGCAGGCCCACGAAGTTCACTCCCTTCACCACGCGGCCGGCGTCGACGTCGAGGCAGGGGATGATCCTGGCGGTCCTAGCCACGGGGCGAGCCCTCCGTGGGCCCGAGCCGGTCGAGGGCCTCGCTCACCGTGAAGCGGCCCTCGTAGAGGGCCCTGCCCACGATGGCCCCGGAGAGCCTCCTGCCGGCCACCTCCAGGTTGGCGAGCGCCTCCAGGTCGTCGAGGGAGCCCACTCCACCGCTGGCGATCACGTCCACGTCGGTGGCGCCCAGCACCTCGGCGAGGCCCGACACGTCGGGGCCCTCCATGGTTCCGTCGCGCCCGATCTCGGTGACCACGAACGCAGCCACCCCGACGTCGCCGAAGCGGCGCACCAGCTCGACCACGTCGTGGCCGGAACCCTGCTCCCACCCGCGCACCGCCACCTCGCGGCATCGGGCGTCGAGGCCCACCGCCACCGCGAAGCGCGAGGCGAGCTCTGCCACCAGGTCGGGGTCCTCCACGGCGACGGTCCCCAGCACGACGCGGGCAACGCCGGAGGCCACCAGCTCCTCGACTGCGGCGGCGTCGCGGATGCCGCCACCCGTCTGCACCGGAGCGTCGACGGCCGCGGCGATGCGCGCGATGGCCTCGCGGTTGGCCGCCTCGCCGGTGCGAGCGCCGTCGAGGTCGACCACGTGGATCCAGGTGGCTCCCTCGGCGGCGAAGGCAGCGGCCTGGGCCACCGGGTCGTCGCCGTACACGGTCTCTCGCCCGAAGTCGCCCTGCTGCAGGCGCACGCAGTGCCCGCCCCGCAGGTCTATGGCCGGGTAGAGCTCCACGTCAGGCTCCGGCCAGCTTCACGAAGCGGGCGAGGATGTCGAGGCCGGCCTGGCCCGACTTCTCGGGGTGGAACTGCGTGGCCATCACGTTGCCCCGCTCGGCGGCAGCCACCACACGGCCCCCGTAGTCGCACGCGGCGACGGTGTCGAGGCCGTCGCTGGGCGCGTAGCTGTGCACGAAGTACACCCAGTGACGCTCCCCGGCATCGCCGAGCAGCCTGGAGTGCCGCTCCACCACCAGCTCGTTCCACTGCATCTGCGGGTGCTTCACACCCTCGGGCAGGCGCCGCACCGTGCCCTCCAGAACACCCAGCCCAGGGCTCCCCGGCGCCTCCTCGGAGGTCTCGTAGAGCATCTGCATCCCCACGCAGATCCCGAGGAAGGGCTTGCCGCTCATGGCGGCGTCGTGGGCTACGGCGTCGAGGCCCCGGGTGGTCAGCGCCTCCATGCACGGCCCGAAGGCCCCGACGCCCGGCAGCACCACGGCGTCGGCCGCGCCCACCACGGAGGCGTCGTCGGTGAGCCGGGCGTCGGCACCCAGGTGCTCCAGCGCCTTCTGCGCCGAACGCAGGTTGCCGATGCCGTAGTCGAGCACGGCGATGTGGGTCATCCGAGGGTGCCCTTGGTGGAGGGCACTCCCTCGCCCTCCACCCGCACGGCGTCGCGCAGCGAGCGCGCCACCGACTTGAAGGTGGCCTCCACGATGTGGTGCGTGTTGCGACCCCGGACCAGCGAGACGTGCAGCGTGATGGCCGCGGCCGTCACGAAGGCCCTCCAGAACTCCTCGACGAGCTGAGGGTCGAAGGGGGGGTCCCCGAGGATCTTCTCGCCCGGGAAGTCCACCTCGTAGAAGAGGAAGGGCCGGCCGGAGAGGTCGAGGGCCACGTCGACCAGGGCCTCGTCGAGGGGCACGCGGCAGGACGCGAAGCGCCGGACGCCGGCCTTGTCGCCCAGGGCTTCACGCATGGCCTCTCCCAGGGCGATGCCGGTGTCCTCCACCGTGTGGTGGGCGTCGATCTCCAGGTCGCCCTGCGCCCGCACGACCATGTCGAAGCCGCCGTGACGGCCCAGCTGCGAGATCATGTGGTCGAAGAAGGGGATGCCGGTGCTCACCTCCACCAGGCCGGAGCCGTCGAGCGAGAGCTCGATCTCGATGTCGGTCTCCTTGGTGGTCCGGCGCTTCGACGCCACGCGTGAACTGCTCAACACAGCACCTCCTCGAGCGCGGCCAGGAACGTGTCGTCCTCGGCCTCCGTACCGATCGTGACCCGCAGGCAGCCTTCCAGGCGAGGCCAAGAGGAGCAGTCGCGCACCAGCACGGAGCGCTCCAGCAGCCCCTCCCAGGTACGCCTGCCCACCTCTGCCGCACTGCCGGCGCCCGCTGCGCCGGGCCGGAAGAGCACGAAGTTGGCGCCGGAGGGCCACACCTCGACCGGCAGCTCGGCCAGCCTGGCCACCAGGCGCTCGCGCTCGGCCACGAGGCCGGCCACCCGCTCCTCCATCTCGCCCACGTGGCCCAGGGCCAGCACGCCGGCGCGCTGCTTGAGGGCGTCGAGGTGGTAGGGGAGGGCGACCTTCCAGAGCTGCTCGGTCACCCAGGCGGGCCCCACCAGGTATCCCAGGCGCGCAGCGGCCATCGACCACGTCTTGGAGAAGGTGCGGGTGACCACCAGGGGCACGTCGTCGGCCACCAGATCCAGGGCCGACCACGGCGAGAACTGCCCGTAGGCCTCGTCCACGACGAGCAGGCAACCCTGCCCGGCCACGATGTCGAGCACGGCGCGCACGGTCGCCTCGCCGTCCACCACGCCCGTGGGGTTGTTGGGAGAGCACAGGAACGCCACCGAAGGCCGGGCCTCCTCGACGAGCCTGGCCACCTCGCCCAGGTCGATCCGGAAGCCCTCGTCACGCTCGCCTTCGGCCACGCTCGTCCCCGTGATGCGGGCGATGTGGCTGTGCAGGGCGTAGGTGGGCTCCCACACGGCTGCCGCCCGGCCGGGGCCGCCGTAGGCCAGGAGCAGGCACTGGAGCACCTCGTTGGAGCCGTTTGCCGCGAACACGCGCTCGGGGTCGGTGGCGTGGAAGGCGGCTATGGCCGCCCGCAGCTCGCCGGCCGAGCGGTCGGGGTAGCGGTTCCATGCGGTCTCGGCGACGGCGCGGGCCAGCTCGCCCTCCCAGCCGGCAGGGGGCGGGAAGGGCGATTCGTTGGTGTTGAGCCTCACGGCCACGTCGACCTGCGGGGAGTGGTAGCCCTCCATGAGGTCGAGGGCCTCCCGGGGCTGCACCCTCATCCCAGCACCTCGCGGCGGATCTGCACGGAGCGGGCGTGGGCGTCGAGGCCCTCGGCAGCGGCCAGTGACTCGACCACGGGGGCTACCCGCTCGAAGCCCTCGCGCTCGAGGGATATGACGTGCACTTGCTTCACGAAGTCGTCCACGGTGAGGGCCCCCGAGTAGCGGGCCGAGCCGTAGGTGGGCAGCACGTGGCTGGGCCCCGCCACGTAGTCGCCTATGGACGCCGGCGCCCAGGGCCCGCAGAAGACGGCGCCTGCGTTGCGCACCGCCGGCACGAGCGCCTCGGGTTCGTCGCACATGAGCTGGAGGTGCTCGGGGGCGATGAGGTTGGTCACCTCCAGCGCCTGGGCCGGGCCGTCCACGAGGGCGATCCAGCCACCGTCGGCGAGGGTCGCTTCGATGTCGTCGCGCCTGGGGGCGTCGGCCGCCTGCCTGCGCAGCTCGCCCTCGATCGCTTCGGCGGCCTCCTCCGACCACGTGATCAGCCAGGCCAGCCCGCTGGGGCCGTGCTCGGCCTGCACCAGGAGGTCGGCGGCGGCCAGCTCCGGCGGTGTGGTGCCGTCGGCGACGACGACGATCTCGGAGGGGCCGGCGAAGGCCGACGGCACGCCCACCACCCCTGCGACCTCTCGCTTGGCCACCGCCACGTACGCGTTGCCCGGCCCTGCGATCACGTCGACCGGGGCGATCGACTCGGTGCCGTAGGCCATGGCGGCGATGGCCTGCGCTCCTCCCACGGCGTAGACCTCGTCGAGGCCGGCCACGGCGGCTGCGGCCAGGGTCACGGCGGAGACGCCACCGCCACCGGGCGCGCTTGAGGGGCCGGCGCTGGCGGCCGGGGTCGGGGGCACGCAGAGGGCGATGCTGCCGACGCCGGCGACCGTGGCCGGCGCAGCGGTCATGAGCACGGTCGAGGGGTATGCAGCCCTCCCACCAGGGACGTAGAGGCCGGCCCGCTCGACCGGAACAGGCAGGGAGCGGACCCTCACCCCGTTCAGCTCGTGGTCGTGGGGGCTGCGGCGCTGCGTCTGGTGGAAGCTGTAGATGGCCTCGTAGGCCGTCTCGAGGCTGGCGAGGACGTCGGGCGCCACGGCATCGCGGGCAGCGGAGATGGCCTCGGGGGCCACCCGCAGCTCGTCGAGCTGCACGCCGTCGAGCCGGGCGGTCAGCTCCCGCAGGGCCTCATCGCCGCGCTCTCGGACCTCTTCGATGATCCCGCGGACCACCTCCACGGGGTCGTCGCGGCCGGCCCCTGGGCGAGGGAGCAGTGACCGGAGATCGGCGCGACCTCGCAGGTCGAGGCGGTTGAGCACGGCGCCCAAGGTAGTTGCCCGGCTTCGGTGGCCCAGCATGTGTTCCAAAACTGAAGCCGGCGCCCCGAAGGGCGCCGGCTCGGCGACACTGGGCGGCGGATCCCAGACGTGTCGCCAGGTACCAGGTGGCGGGAACCTGGTGAGTTCAAGTTAGTCGGGAAGCGCGGGTGCGTGCATCCCTCAATGACCAATCACGAATGGCACAAACTGCCATATCTCTTGGCCGGATCGGCCGGTCAAACCCTCGAGCTGGGACAGAAGTCGGAGAGCACGCACTCGTCGCACCTCGGGCGCCGCGCGATGCACACCTGGCGGCCGTGCAGGATCAGCCGCAGGCTGAACACCCCCCACTCCGAGGGCGGGAGCATCCGGTCGAGGTCGTGCTCGATGCGCACCGGGTCGGTCTCGGTGGTCAGGCCGAGCAGCCGCGAGATCCGGGTGACGTGCGTGTCCACCGGTAGCCCCGGAAGGCCAAGGGCCACGCTGCGCACCACGTTGGCCGTCTTGCGGCCCACCCCTGGGATGGTCACCAGGTCCTCCATGGCGCCCGGCACCTCGCCTCCGAACCGTTCGACGAGCGCGTTGGCCATGCCGAGGAGGCTGCGGGTCTTGTTCCTGTAGAACCCGGTGGAGCGGATGATCTCCTCCACCTCCTCGGGGTCTGCGAGGGCGAGGTCGTCGGGCGTGGGGTACCTGGCGAACAGCACCGGGGTGACCATGTTGACCCTGGCGTCGGTGCACTGGGCCGACAGGATGGTGGCTGCGAGCAGCTCGTAGGGGTTGCGGTGGTCGAGCGCGCAGTGGGCGTCGGGGTACTCCTCGGCCAGCCTGGCCGCCGTCTTGACGGCGCGGCCCTTCGGCGTCCTCGGTCGACCCATGCCCGGGAGGC
>CAYNQN010000102.1:0-6093 GCA_964399375.1 uncultured Rhabdothermincola sp.
TCTCGATACGAGACTGCTAACAGCCAACCAGACACCCGGCCCGCCCGCAACTCCGCGCCGCAACTCCGGCGCGAGCTCGCTCCTGGCACACGATCGCGCTCGAAACGGCGCGTTGGTGTGCCAGGAGGGCTCAGGAGATGTGGGCGACGGGGGGAAGGTCCTGGTCGTCGATCGCCTCGGCCGGAAGGCCGGGCCGCACCAGCGTGGGGTCGTCGCCCACCACCTTGGGGTTGGTGCGGCTCAGCGCAGCCAGCAGCACGGCGGCCGCCTGGGGGCCCAGCTCCTCCAGGGTCCGGTTGCGATGGCGGCGCACGCCCAGGTCGCACTGGGCGATGGCGTCGGTGCCGAACCTCTCCACCAGGTCCACGAGCAACCCCAGGTCCACGCCGTAACCCGGCGAGAAGGGCATCTGCTCCAGGGCGAAGCGCCTGCCGGCGTACTCGCCCGACAGCGGCTGCACGATGGAGGAGAGCTCACCGAAGAGGAGGGATATGAGGGGCCGGGCGACCAGCTCGGTGACCCGGCCGCCGCCCGCCGGCTGGTCGTCGATGGGGCGCTCGTAGAAGCCCTTAACGAAGACCAGGTCGGGGTGCTCCACCAGCGGGCCCACCAAGCCGGTGATGAAGCCGGCGTCGAACTCTTCGATGTCGGCGTCGCACCACACCACCACGTCGCTCGTGGTCACCTGGAGCGACTTCCACATGGCGGTGCCCTTGCCGGGGCCACGGGGCACGTCGGGGGCGACCTCTGCCGCCCGGACCACCCGGGCACCTGCCTCGGCGGCCACCCGGCCGGTTGCGTCGATCGAGTGATCGTCGAGCACCACTATCTCGTCCACGAGGGGGGCCTCGTCCACGAGGTGGCGGCGGATCGCGGCCACGATCGGGCCCACGGTGGCCTCCTCGTCGCGAGCGGGCAGGCACACCGACACCGACAGGCCGCCCTTCCGGGAAGCCATCTCACTCGCCGAGAGCTGTTGGGCCCGGAAGGTGCGGATCACTCGGCCATGGTTGCCCCCCGGTAGCCGGCAGGCAAGAATCGCCCTCCATGAGCGTCACCGTGAGAGTTCCCCCCGTGTTCCGCCCCGTCACCAACGGCAAGTCGCAGATCGAGGTGGAGGGCGCCACGGTGGCCGAGGTGATCGCAGGCGTCGACGCCGCCCACCCCGGGTTCTCCTCCAAGCTCCTCGACGGCGAGGGCAACCTCGTTCGGTACGTGAACGTCTTCGTCGACGACGACGACATCCGGTTCATGGACGGTCTCAGCACGGCGGTACCCGACGGAGGCACCATCTCGGTGATGCAGGCGGTCGCCGGGGGGTGACCCGCCCCATCGTCATCGTCTCCAACCGCGGGCCGGTCTCGTTCCGTGTGACCGATGGCGAGCTGGTCTCCAAGCGTGGTGCGGGCGGCCTGGTGTCGGGCATCGGTCCGCTCGTGGCCGGGACCGATGCCATGTGGATGGCAGCAGCGCTGTCGGAGGGCGACAGGATCGCTGCCTCCAAGGGGGTCGTGGAGGCCGACGGCTTCCGGGTGCGCACGCTCGACATCGACGCCGAGACCTTCCGCATGGCCTACGACGTGGTGTGCAACGCCACCCTTTGGTTCGTCCACCACGGCCTCTTCGACATCTCCCGCAGACCCCGGTTCGACCTGCGCTGGCGCCAGGCCTGGGACGCCTACCGCTCGGTCAACCACGCCTTCGCCGACGCGGTGGTGCAAGAGGCCCCCGAGGGAGCCGTGGTGCTGGTGCAGGACTACCACCTCACGCTGCTGGCGCCACGGGTGGCCAGCCAGCGCGACGACCTGCGCCTGGTGCACTTCTCGCACACGCCCTTCGCCGGGCCCGACCTCATGAGGGTGCTGCCCGACGAGGCGCGCACCGAGATGCTGGAGGGCCTCGCCGCGCACCACGCCTGCGGGTTCCACACCTCCCGCTGGGCGGAGGGCTTCCGGGCCTCGTGCCGCGAGCTGATCGGTGCCGAGCCCACCACGTTCGTGTCGTCGCTGGCATCCGACGCCGACGACATCGGCGCCGTCGCCGCCTCGGAAGCCTGCCGCCGCGAGGTGCAACGGCTCGACGAGGAGCTGCGGGGCAGGGCGTTGCTGGTGCGGGTGGACCGCATCGAGCTGTCCAAGAACCTCCTGCGCGGGTTCTGGGCCTTCGACGACCTCCTGGCGCGGTATCCCGAGTGGCGCGAGAAGGTGGTGTTCGGTGCCTTCTGCTACCCGTCGAGGGAGGGGCTCGCCGAGTACATCGCGTACGCGCAGGAGGTCGAGACACTGGTGCGGCAGGTCAACGAGCGCTGGGCGACCCCGGGCTGGACGCCGGTCCTCTACGAGGCGACCGACGACTTCCCGAGGTCGGTGGCGGCGCTGCGCCGATACGACGTGCTCCTGGTGAACCCGGTGCGCGACGGGCTGAACCTGGTGGCCAAGGAGGGCCCCCTGGTGAACGAGCGCGACGGGGTGCTGGCCCTGAGCACCGAGGCGGGGGTGTGGGCCGAGCTGGCCGGCGCCGCACGCGCCGTCAACCCCTTCGACGTCTCCGGCACGGCCGACGTCCTGCACGCAGCCCTCGGAGCCTCATCAAAGGAGAGAGCCGAAGAGGCGGCCGAGCTCGCCCGCCGTGCCCGCTCCCGCACGCCGGCCGACTGGCTCGCCGACCAGCTCACCGCCGCTGGCTAGGCCGGCGTGGCGAGGGCGCGCATGAGCTCGAGCACGCCCGGAGGCCCGTCGACGACGAAGTCGGCCCGGCTCACGAGCTCGTCGGACTCCTCCAGGCTGTGCACCGCCACCTTGAGGGTGCGCATACCCTCGGCGGCGAGGTGGTCGAGGGCGTCGAAGGCCCTCAGGTCGGCCACGTCGTCGCCGATGAAGCACACGGCGCCCAGGCCCTCCACCAGCTCGCCCAGGGCACTGCCCTTGTCGGCCGGGATGGGCGGGTGCAGCTCGTAGGACATCCGCGCACCACGGCACTCCAGGCCCGAGCGTGCCGCCTGCTGCTCGGCCCACGCCTTCACCGCGTCGGCCAGCTCGGGCCGCTCCCTGAAGTGCAGCGTGAGCGAGAGGCCCTTTGGCTCCACCCTCATGCCCTCGGGTCCACGGGCCACCGACACAGCCGCCACGTCGTCGATCACCTCTCGCCAGGCGCCGCCGAGCGGGTGGTCGCTGCGCACGCCGCCGAGCGAGACCTCCAGGCCGTAGAGGCCGGCGAGCAAGATGGGGGAAGGAAAGAAACGCTCCAGGAAGTCGACGGGACGGCCCGAGAGCACCCCCACCCTGCCGACAACAGACGAGAGCTCGATGAGCGCATCGACCGCTCCGTCGATGGGCCGGGCCCTCTCGGGATCGGGGACTATCTCCGACAAGGTGCCGTCGAAGTCGGTGAACACACCGACCTTGCTGGGGACCTCCGTGAAGGAGGCCAGGGCAGCAGATGGAAGCACGCGCGAGCTCACGATGGGCACACTACCTACGGGCCCGTCACAACACCCGACAGGCCTCAGGCCTGGTCGGTGCCGATTACGACTATGACGTTGGAGTTACGGATGTCGAACGGTGGCGGGGTGGGCAGGGCCGCCACCGCGGAGGCGGGGATGGAGAGGGCTTGGGCCACGGCTGCTGCCTCCTGTTCGTAACCTTGCGCGTAGTAGATGACACTTGTGGCGGTAGACGCCGCGTTGGCGGTGTCGACGGCGGTGTAGCCCTTCGAGGTGAGCTCCGAGGCCTTCGCCCCGGCCACCCCCGCCTGGCCCGTGCCGTTGGCCACGAGCACCTTCACCTGGGCGGGCGGGCGGGCGGCCACCGTGGTCGTGGTGGAAGCCCCGTTGGGCTGCGTGGCCACCGTGGTGGTGGTGACGGGCGACTCGGCCTCCAGGAGGCCACCCTCCTGGCCGAAGCCCCGGGCGAGCAGCACCACGCCGATGAGCACCGCGACCCCGATCAGCAAGGCTCCCTGGAGCTGCGAGCGTGGCGCATCGGAGGGCGGGCCGGAGCGTCGTGGCGAGGTCACTGGTGCCCGATCCTTCCCTCCCCTAGCTCCCATTGCAAGCATCCTCGGCCGGGCGGTTCCGGCGGCCGCCGCGACCGCCGCGAGAACTTCTGGCCCCCGGAGGTTGCGAAGTGCTCTCGACGGCGATTGGCTGCTCCCAAAGATTCGATACGGCTGCGTTGCGTAATTCTGGGCTCTCGTCCTGGATGGGCGCTAGGAGGGCAGGAGATGGGAAGAGCCGAGGAGCACGCATACGAGCGGCGCTGGTTGATACTCGCGGTGCTCTGCTTCAGCCTCCTGGTGATCGTCCTCGACAACTCCATCTTGAACGTGGCGATCCCCACCATCGTCCGCGACCTCGACGCCAGCAACAGCCAGCTGCAGTGGATCGTCGACTCCTACACCCTGGTGTTCGCCGGCCTGCTGCTCACGGCCGGGTCGTTGGGCGACAGGTTCGGGCGGCGCGGGGCGCTGCAGGTGGGCTTCATCATCTTCGGCCTGGGGTCGCTCGTGTCGGCCCTGGCCACCAGCGCCGACCAGCTCATCCTCACCCGTGCGCTCATGGGGGTGGGCGGGGCGCTCATCATGCCGGCGACGCTCTCGATCATCACCAACGTCTTCCCCGCCAAGGAGCGGGGGCGGGCCATCGGCGTGTGGGCCGGTGTGGCGGGGCTCGGCGGGGCGCTCGGGCCGCTCACCGGAGGCTTCCTCGTGGAGCACTTCTACTGGGGCTCGGTGTTCCTGGTGAACCTCCCCATCGTGGTGCTCGGCCTCATAGCGGGAGCCCTCATCATCCCCACGTCGAAGGACCCGAAGGCGTCCAAGCTCGACCCCCTCGGGGCGATCCTGTCGATCGTCGGGCTCACCGCCGTCCTCTACGCCATCATCGAGGCCCCGGGCGAGGGCTGGACCGAGCCGGCGATCCTCGTGTCGCTCATCGGGGGCCTGGTGTTGATGGGCACGTTCATCTGGTGGGAGCGGCGCATCGACCACCCCATGCTCGACGTGAACGTCTTCCGCAACCCGCGGTTCAGCGCTGCGAGCGGCGCCATCTCGGTGGTGTTCTTCGCCATGTTCGGCTCGATCTTCCTGCTCACGCAGTACTTCCAGTTCGTGCTGGGCTACACGCCCCTGGAGACCGGTGTGCGGATGATCCCGTTCGCCGGGGCGATGATGATCTTCGCCCCCAGCAGCGCCCGCATCGCCGAGCGCGTGGGCACCAAGGCCACGGTCACCTTCGGGCTCGGCATGGTCACCGTGGGCCTCGTGACCATGGCCGGCCTCCAGGTCGACAGCAGCTACGCCGACGTGGTGTGGCGGCTCATGCTCATCGCCGCCGGCATGGGCCTCACCATGGCCCCCGCCACCGACTCGATCATGGGGGCGCTGCCGCTGGCCAAGGCGGGCGTGGGCTCGGCCATCAACGACACCACCCGCCAGGTGGGCGGGGCGCTGGGCGTCGCCGTGATCGGCAGCGTGCTCTCGGCCACCTACGGCGCGAGCATCACCGAGTTCTTCGCCGGCCAGCCGGGCGTCGACCCGAGCTTCGTGGCCACGGCCAAGTCGTCGCTGGGAGGCGCCGCCTCGGTCGCCGCCGATCTGCCCGAGCTGGGCGACTCGCTGCTGGCCACCGCCAACCAGGCCTTCGTCGACGCCTTCCACTGGGGTGTCATAGGCGGCGCGGTGGCTGCTCTCATCGGCGCCGCGCTTGCCTTCTTCTTCCTTCCCGCCCGTGCCCGCCACGAAGACGTGGTGAGCCAGGTGGTGGAGTACCGCGAGGAGCACGTGGACGACCCGGGGGTCGCCAGACTGGACCTGTCGGTGGAGATGCTCGGAGCGACCGAGGGCTCTGAGCCATAGTCGTGGCCGTGAACCCGGGCAGGCCGCGCAGCCAGGAGGCCGACGAGGCCATCCTCGAAGCCACCCTCGAGCTCTTCGCCGTGCACGGCTACGACGGTCTGAGCATCGAGACGGTCGCCGATCGGGCGGGGGTGGCCAAGTCGACCCTCTACCGCCGCTACCCCGGCAAGCCCGAGCTGGTGCTGGCCGCCGTGAGCTGGGCCCGCTCTGCCGACGAGCCCATGCCCGACACCGGCTCGC
>CAYNQN010000103.1:0-6026 GCA_964399375.1 uncultured Rhabdothermincola sp.
GTAGTACTGGCTGACCTCGTCGCCCGACTCGTATCCGCCGTCCCAGCGAACCCCGAAGCCCTGCGGTGGCACGAGCACGTCGATGTGGCCGGGGGAGGGGAGGAAGGCGCCTCCGGCGGGGTCCTCGGCGTTGACCCTCACCTCGATGGCGTGGCCGCGACGCTCGACGTCGTCCTGGCCGAACGAGAGGGGCTCGCCGCTGGCAACCCGGATCTGCTCGGCCACCAGGTCGATGCTGGTGACCATCTCGGTGACCGGGTGCTCCACCTGCAGGCGGGTGTTCATCTCGAGGAAGTAGAACTCGCCGTCCTGGTAGAGGAACTCCACGGTGCCGGCGTTCACGTACCCGCACGCCGAGGCCACCTTCACGGCGGCGGCGCCCATGGCCTGGCGGGTCTCGTCATCGAACGCCGGGGCGGGGCTCTCCTCGATGAGCTTCTGGTGCCGGCGCTGGGCCGAGCAGTCGCGCTCGCCCACCCACACGCAGTTGCCGTGGGTGTCGGCGATGATCTGCATCTCCACGTGGCGCGGCCAGGTGAGGTAGCGCTCGACGTAGCACTCGTCGCGCCCGAAGCCCTTCAGCGCCTCGGACTGCGCCGACTCGAGGGCGTCTGCGGCCTCGTCGGCCGAGCGGACCACCCGCATGCCCCGGCCGCCACCGCCGTAGGCGGCCTTGATGGCGACGGGCCACCCGTGCTCCTCGCCGAACGCCACCACCTCGTCGGCAGAGGTGAGGAACTCGGTGGTCCCCGGCACGCCGGCCACGCCGGCAGCCTGGGCGGCACGGCGGCTGCTCACCTTGTCGCCCATGATCTCGATGGCCTCCGGCGGAGGCCCGATGAAGGCCACACCCCGGGCGGTGATGGCCCGGGCGAAGTCGGTGTTCTCGGAGAAGAAGCCGTAACCGGGGTGCACCGCATCAGCGCCCGACGACTCGATGATCTCGAGGATCTTGTCGGTGTTGAGGTAGCTCTCGGCCGCGGTCGTGCCGCCGAGCGCGTAGGCCTCGTCGGCCAGGCGGACGTGGAGGGCGTCGCGGTCGAGATCGGAGTACACGGCGACGGTCGCGATGCCCATCTCCTGGCACGCACGGATGACCCGCACTGCGATCTCGCCGCGGTTGGCTATGAGGACCTTGGTGAGCACGCCATATGGTTAGTGCCATGGAGGGGGGCCGTGCCAGATCTGCCCTGGCAGGCACCCAGTTCGCCGACGTCCGATGGGTTGAGCAGACCGGTTCCACCAACGCGGAGCTGATGGAGCTCGCCCGTTCGGGCGGGCCGCACGGAGCGGTGCTGTTCGCCGGCCACCAGCTGGCGGGCCGGGGGCGGCTGGACCGCAGCTGGGAGGCGGCCCCGGGCGAGGCGCTGCTGGCCTCGGTGCTGGTGCGCCCGGCCCTGGTGCCCTCGGACGCCCACAGGGTCACCACCGCGCTGGGGGTGGCCGCCGCAGAGGCGTGCAGCGAGCTGAGCGGCGTGGAGGTGGGCCTCAAGTGGCCCAACGACCTGGTGGCGGCGGTGCCCGCCGGAGCCGGCCCCCGCAAGCTCGGGGGGCTCCTCGCCGAGTCGGTGGTGGAGGGGGACGCGCTCGTGGCGGTGGTGGCGGGGCTGGGCGTGAACGTGGCCTGGCCCCTGCACCTGCCGGGCGACCTGGAGCCCACCGCCACCTCGTTGGGCCAGCTGGCGGGCGCCGACGTGGAACCGGAGGACCTCCTCGTGGCGGTGCTGCGGCGCTTCGACGGCCGGTACTCGCAGGCGGTGTCGCCGACCGGTTGGCCGGGCCTGCTGGGCCGCTACCGGGAGCTGTGCACCACCATCGGCCAGGCCGTATCGGTGGAGGTCGCCGGGGGACGAGTCGAGGGGATCGCCCTCGACGTGACGGCCCAGGGGCTCCTGCTGGTGAGCGAGGCGGGCTTTGGCCGCGTCCACGAGATCACGGCGGGCGACGTGGTGCACCTGCGGCCAGGTCCTGCCTGAACGAGGGGCGCCGGCCCTGCCTCCCGGCCTCGCCCATCGGCTCGGCCTCTCAGGGATCGATGGGCCCGGCCTCGATCCGGGCCCAGGCCCGCTGGGCCTCGAGCGTGAGGGGCCCCGGCGCCCCGAAGGTGCGACCGTCGATGTCGACCACGGGAGCCACGCCCCGGGTGCTGGAGGTGATGAAGACCTCGTCGGCGCGGCCCAGCACCTCCACCGGCAGGTCGACCTCGAGCACGCAGGTCGAGGGCGGGCTGGATCTGGCCAGCTCCTCGAGCAGGAGCTCGCGGGTCACGCCGGCGAGCCCGCCGGCGGCCAGCGAGGGTGTCACGAGAACGCCCCCCAGCCCCACGAAGATGTTGCTGGTGGCCCCCTCGCAGAGGTCGCCGGCCGTGTTGGCGAAGATGGGCTCGTCGGCGCCCAGCTCCTGGGCCCGTGCGATGGCGATGACGTTCTCGGCGTAGCTGGTGGTCTTCAGCCCAGCGGTGGCCCCCTTTTCGTTGCGGCGCCACGGCACCGTGACGCACCTCACCGTCAGTGGCGGCGGCGTGCGGGGGGTGACGAGCACGAGGAGCGATGGGGGACGCCCGGCCGAGGTCCCGCCTGTGATCGTCATCCGCACCCTTCCGGCCGCCGGGCCGGCCGCCTCCACGGCCTCGGCTATGGCCGCCCGCAGCTCGTCGTCGGACGGGGCGACCGGTATTCGCAGCACCTCGCACGTGCGGCGCAGCCGGGCGAGGTGGCGGCGCAGGGCGAAGGCCTGGCCGCCGATCACCTTCATGGTCTCGAACGCGGCCGCCCCCACCATGACCCCCCGGTCGACCACGGTGATCCTGGCCTCGTCGGCGGTGCGCACCGCCCCGTCCATCCACACGACGGCCTCGTCGGTGTTGCCGGCTTCGGCACCCGCCTGGCTCACGCCGGCGCCTCCACGGGCGTGCCGACCAGCTCACCGGCGGATGCGATGGAGAGGAGCTTGGCGGCCTTCAGCTCGGTCTCGGCCCACTCCCCGTCGGGCGTGGAGTCCCAGGTGATGGCGCCCCCGGTGCCGAAGTGCAGGCGGCCCTCGGAGATCCAGAAGGTGCGGATCGCCACGTTCAGGTCGCCGGTCCCTGCCTCGGCGTCGACCCAGCCCACGGCCCCGCAGTAGAAACCTCGCTCCACCGGCTCCAGCTCGGCGATGGACTCCATGGCCGCCAACTTGGGCGCGCCGGTGACCGAACCGGGAGGGAAGGTGGCCTCCAGCAGCTCGGCCCAGCCCACGCCGGGCCGCAGCGATCCCTCCACGGTGCTCACGAGGTGGACGAGCCCGGGGTGCTGCTCGGTGGCGAGGAGGGAGGGCACCCGGATCGACCCGTACTCGCACACCCTCCCCAGGTCGTTGCGAACCAGGTCGACGATCATCACGTTCTCGGCCCTGTCCTTGGCCAGGAACCCCTCGGAGCTGGCGGCGGTCCCCTTGATCGGCGACGACCACACACGGCTCCCGCGCCTCGACAGGAAGCGCTCGGGCGAGGCAGAGGCGATCTCCACGCCGGCCCACGGCAGCGACACCACGGCCGAGAACGGAGCCGGGTTCCCCAATGCGAGGGCAGCGCCCAGGGCCGAGACGCCGGCACCGGGCGCCAGGGGCGCCGAGAGCCGGCGGGTGAGGTTGACCTGGTAGACGGCGCCTTCGGCGATCCGCTCGCGCACGGCGGCCACGGCCGCACGGAACCCGTCGCGGTCGAGGCTGGTGGACCACTCCCGGCGCTGCGGGCCGGCCCAGGCGGGTCCCGGCCAGGGGCGGGCGGGCACCACCCGGTCGAAGCGGGCGCACGTGGGCTCACCTTCGTAGGGCAGCACCACGGCCCAGAACCCACGGCCTCCGTCGAGCGCCGCGACGTCCGAAGTCACGTCGAGCACGCCGGTGGCCAGCCGGTCGCCGAGCACCGCCAGGCCCGGCTTCACGGCAGCCCACCAGCGGGCGACGCCCGGCGCCGGCCGTGAGGATCGCCCAGAGCTGCCACATGTGGCTTCACAGGTCGAGCCTATGTGTGGTGGGGTGCGTGTGGTCCACTAGCTTTGCGTGCCGTGAGCTCCCGCCGGAGGAGCTGGCCCCAGCGCCTGCTCATCGCCTTCAACTGCTGCGTGGTCGTCTTCTGCCTGGTGGCTGCCGGTGGCCTGGTGTACGTGCAGCGACAGGTGAGCGACGTGCCGCGCCTGGCCGTGGGGCAGGTGCTCGACGAGAAGGAGACCCCCACCGAGCCTCAGAACATCATGCTCGTGGGAGTCGACGACGGGCGGGGCCTCGACAACGACGATCCGATACTCACCGGCCGCGGCGCCAGCCTCAACACCGACACCATCATGATCCTGAGGGTCGACCCCACCACCGGCAGCGCGGCCCTGCTGTCGCTTCCCCGCGACCTCTGGGTGCCCATCGCCGGTTCCAACCGCATGGGCAAGATCAACAGCGCCCTCGCACTGGGCGGCCCCGAGCGCCTCATCGCCACCATCCAGGAGAACTTCGGCATCCCGGTGCACCACTACGTGCAGGTGAACTTCGCCGGGTTCAAGGGCCTGGTGGAGGAGGCCGGGGGCGTGGAGATCTACTTCCCCTGGCAGTCCCGAGACGACCACACCGGTTGGTACAACGAAGAGCTCGGGTGCCTGACCCTCGACAAGGACGAGGCCCTGGCCTTCGCCCGGTCGCGCTACTTCGAGATCAACGAGGGCAACGGTTGGATCCGCGATCCGTACCACGACATCAACCGCGCCCGGCGCCAGCAGGTATTCGTCCAGGCGGCCATGAAGCGTGCGATCGCCCAGGGAGCGAGGAACCCGTTCGTGCTGAGCGGCCTGGTGGGGGTGGCCCAGCAGAACGTGACCCTCGACGACCTGTTGACCACGCAGGACATCCTCGACCTGGGCACCCACTTCCGCGAGTTCAACCCCGACGACCTGGAGATGTTCGTTGCCCCCACGACGGGAGGCATGGTGGGCGACGCCTCGGTGCAGCACCTCAACGAGCGTGAGGCCCAGCCCATCTTCGACATATTCCGGGGAGTGGGTGGAGACGACGGCGCGGCTGCCAGCGTGCGCGTCGAGGTGCGCAACGGCTCGGGCCGCAGCGACGAGGGCGCGCAGGTGCGCGACGAGCTGGCGGGCCACGGCTTCGTGGTGCCGAGGGCGACCGACGCTCGCAGCTTCCAGGTGACCAGCACCGAGATCCGCTACGCCCCCGGGGCCGAGGACGAGGTGCTCGAGCTGGCCCGCTATCTCGAGGGCACGCCCACGGTCGTGGAGGATCCCGAGGTCCCGTCGGACGTCTCGGTGGTGCTCGTGACCGGCTCGGACTTCCGAGGGATCCGTGGCGAGCCCAAGCCCCTCGGCGACCTGGGCGCCGTGAGGAGCCAGCTCCCGACGACCACGACATCGCAGGTGGTGCCCGGAGAGGGCTCGTTCGAGTCGACGACCACCACCACGGTGAACCCGGCCATGCGCTACGTGCCCCAGACCCCGGAGGGCCAGAGCTGTGGCTGACGTAGCCGTCATCGGGGCGGGCTACGTGGGCCTCACCACGGCGGCCTGCTTCGCACATCGTGGCCACCACGTGGTCTGCGCCGACGTCGACGAGGCCAGGGTCTCGCTGCTCAACAGCGGCGAGGTGCCCATCCTCGAGGCGGGCCTCCCCGAGATCGTCCACCAGGAGCTGGGCTCCGGCCGCCTGCGCTTCGTGACCGATCCCGCCGAGGCCGTGCGTACATCCGAGTTCGTCTACCTGTGCGTGCCCACGCCCCAGAGGGCCGACGGGGGAGCCGACCTCAGCTACATCGAGGCGGCGTGCCACCAGATCGCCACCGCCCTGAAGGCCGAGTCGGTGGTCGTCAACAAGTCGACCGTGCCCGTGGGCTCCACCCGCTTCGTGGAGCGGGCCCTGGCGCGTCCCGACGTGCCGGTGGTCTCCAACCCCGAGTTCCTCCGGGAGGGCTCGGCGGTGGCCGACTTCCTGAAGCCCGACCGCATCGTCATCGGCGCCGACGACCCGCGCGCCGCCATCAGGGTGGCCTC
>CAYNQN010000104.1:0-5891 GCA_964399375.1 uncultured Rhabdothermincola sp.
CATGATCCCCTCGGGGAAGCCGGGGAAGTTCTCCACCTCGGTGGTGGTCATCAGCTGGCCACCGGGCTGGTCGCCCGTGGAGGAGGGCTCGCCCTCGATCATGAGCGGCTCGAGGTTGGCACGGGCGGTGTACACGGCTGCGGTGAGGCCCGCCGGGCCCGACCCGATGATGATCACATCACGGACCCCGCCCTTAGCGTCGCTGGCCATCAGGTGCTCCTATCGGGGTCGTCCGGTGAGGGCCCTGGCGCGACCCCGCGGCGCCAGGCTCGACGGCAAGCTGCTCCCGGCGCGTCATCTACGCCGTTGGAACACCAGAGCCCCGGCCACCATGAACAACGTGCCGAGGATCAGGTAGGGGAGCCATACGCCTGAAGGCAACAGCTCGTCGAGGAGCCTTATGCCGAAGATCACGAAGAGGATGCCCACCACCACGGCCAGCACGGCGACCATGAGGCCGTAGACCACGCCCCTCGAGGCCGACAGGAGAGGGCCCGTCGTCTTCGAGCGCACCTTGTCGACGGCTCCGACCAGTGCATCGGCGGCCTGTTCCGGCCAATCGCCGCCCGTGATGCCGTCGGTCGGCGGGGGCAGCTGCGGAGGCGGGGGACGCAGGTGTGCTGCGGCGGATGCTTCGGGGGGGTCGACCGGGCTGGTCATCGGGCGCCAGCATAGCGGTGGCCCCCAGCCGACCTCAGGGGTGGACCTGCCCGGAGCACCGGCACCCATCGCGGGTGCTCAGACCCTCAGGGCTCGAGGGCCACCTCGGTGATCACCTCGCAGGTGGCGCTGTCGATCACCACGGCCGTGCGGTCGGGCTCGGTCCCGCGCACCACGATCACGGCGTCGATCCCCTGGTAGGTGGCCTCGGCCATGAGCTCGATGGGCTCCCACTGGGCGGCCACGTCGAGGCAGGGGAGGTTCCCCACGGGAGTCCCCGTTCCCGGGTCGCCGGGGACGGAGCTGGGCGGGGCCTCGGTGGGAGGGGTGACGGTGGGCTCGGTGGCCGGAGGGCTCGACGAGGTGGGGGGAGTGGTGGCCGGAGGGTTGTTGCCCGAGGAGGGGTTCGAGGGCACCGTGGTGGACGTGGCCGTGTAGTTGGCCACGGCGGTGGCCACGGCGTTGTTGTCGGGCAGGTCGCCCAGGTGCGCTGCCATCCCGTTCGACGGGCCCACCGGCCTCCCGTCGGGCGAGTCGCCGTTGCCCGGCGACTCGCCGCCCGAGCCGGGGTCGGACGGCGTGGTGGATCCTGGAGGGACCTCCACGTCGGGCTCGTCGACGCCCGAAGCGATCTCGCCGCCGCTGGGGTCGTTGCCTCCGATGTTGCCCGACACGAGGAAGCCGAGGGGAAGCAGCACGGCCACGGCGGCGACGGCTGCTGCAGCCAGTAGCCAGGGCCTGCGCGCCGAGGTGGCGAGGGTTGTGACGTTGGTCACTCCCTCGATGGTGCTGGCGGCCAGGGCCGCTGCGATGGCGGCGTCACGTCCCTCTTCCGACGGAGTGCCGGATGCTGCCCCTACCTGCCCGGAAACCTGGCGGAAGGAAGCGAGCCGAGCCTTGAGGGCTGGATCGGCCTCCAGGCGCGCCCGGGCAGCGTCGTCGGCCTCGCCGTCGAGGATCGACGAAACCAGCTCGTCGTCGGAGAGGTGCTCGTTCATGGGTACTTCGCTTGGACGTTGGCGCCCTCGGTTCGGTTCCCGAGTTGCGCGGCCAGTGCCCCGCGGCCCCTGGCGATCCGGGACCGCACCGTGCCGGGTGGCACGTGGAGCATCTCGGCGATGGTGGCGTAGTCGAGCCCGGCGACGTCTCGGAGCACCACGGCCGCCCGGAACTCGGGTGCCAGCGAGTCGAGGGCCTCGTCGATGCCCAACCGGTCGACCACCGTGGTGGCCAGCCCGGGTGCGTCGTCGCTCGGCAGCATGTCTCCCTCCAGCTCCAGGGGGCTGGGCCGGCGCTGGCGGCGGCGGAGCTCGTCGAGGCAGGCGTTGGTGGCGACGCGGTAGGCCCACGTGCCGAAGGCAGCCCTGCCGTCGAAGCGGGGCAGGCCCTTCACCAGGGCGATGAGGGCCTCCTGGGTGGCGTCCTGGGCGTCGGCGTCGTTCCCCGTCATGCGGCGGCAGAGGGCGAAGATCCGGTCGTGGTGCCGGCGCAGCAGTTGTTCGAGCGCGGCTTGGTCGCCCTTCTGGGCCGCGGCCACCAGAACGGTGTCTTTGTCTTCCCCGATGGCGGGAAGGCTAGTTCTCCTGCTGGACGGGGGTCGTGTGAAACCACGGCGCCCGGAACACGGGTGGACCGGCCATCAGATGGCGGCGACGAGGAGCACCACCAGGAGCAGCGAGGCGAGCACCACCGAGGCGAGAACCACAGGCCCCACGGGGGAGCGCTGGTAGCGGTGCTCGGGGGGCTCGGGCCACTCGGGCTCCTGCTCGAGGGCCTGGGATCGCGCCGGTGCCGGCACCGGCGCGATGAACGTGGTGAGCGAGTGGTCGTCGGCCGCTACAAGCGTGGGATTGGCAACCAGCGTGGGATCGGCGGGCGGGGCGGGGGCGAGCGTGCGCGGATCGAGGAGCGTGGCGCGCAGCTCGGCGGCGCTGCCGAAGCGCTGCTCGGGGTCGCGGGCCATGGCCGTGGATATGGCCGCCACGAGCCCGGGTGGGATGTCGGGGCGGAGGTCGCCCAGGTGCCGGGGTTCCCGTTGGAGCCTGGCGAGGGCGGTGGCGGCGGGCGTCTCGGCCTCGAAGGGCGCTCGCCCGCTGACGGCCTCGAAGAGCACGGTGCCGAGGGAGTACACGTCGCTGCGGGCGTCGACCGGAGAGCCCTGCACCTGTTCGGGCGAGAGGTACTTCACGGTGCCCACCATCACCCCGGTGGCCGTGAGGTCGGCCTCGTCGCGCACCTTGGCTATGCCGAAGTCGGTCACCAGCACCCGGCCGTCGTCGCAGAGCAGGATGTTGCCCGGCTTTATGTCGCGGTGCACAACCCCCGCGGCGTGCGCGGCCGAGAGGGCGTCGGCCACGGCGGCCCCGATGTGCGCAGCGCCGCTGGCGCTGAGAGGCCCGTTCTCGGCCAGCTCGTCGCGCAGGGTCCTGTTGCGCGCCAGCTCCATGACGATGGCCTCGCGGCTGCCGTCGGTGCAGGTGTCGTAGACGGTAACGATGCCGGGATGGCGGAGCCTCGCGGCGGCGACCGCCTCGGAGCGGAACCGCATCCGGAAGCTGGGGTCAGCCGCGAGGTGGGAGTGGAGCACCTTCACGGCCACCTCCCGCTGGAGCACCAGGTCCTCGGCCTCCCACACCTCGGCCATGCCCCCGCGGGCGATCAGCTGGACCAGCCGGTAGCGCCCGCAGAGCACCACGGGCTCGGTCACGGCGGGTCGTCCTCGTGGCGGGTGGGGTGGTTGGGCGACACGAGGCGGCGGTCGCGCCGCACGGCGTGGAAGTGCTTGGCCCACCACATGAGCAGGAACAACCCGGCGCTCACCGAGAGCACCAGGCCGAGCCCGGAGATCGCCGTGGAGCGCACGGTGAAGCGCGTGGAGGCCAGCTCCGCCGTGCCGTCGGCGCTCATGACCCGCAGCTCGAGTGGGAAGGATCCGGAAGCTCTGGAGACCACCTCCACCTCGAGGGTGGTGGCGCCCGGCGGAAGCTGCACCCGCTGCTCGGCCCCCTGGGGGAACTCCAGCTTGAAGCTCTCGAGGGTCACCACCACGTCGATGGGCTCGTCGAGCAGGTTCTCGAGGGTGAAGGGGATCATCCCCGTGTCCTCGGTGAACGTGAACTGCTGCTCCTCGATGGGGGCGATGGGCGAGGTGCCCTCGGATCCTCCCGGGTCGGCCGGCTGGGCCGCCTCGTCGGCAGCCGCGTGCGCCACGCCGAGCACGGCGAGAGCCAGGGCCCCGATCACGAGGACTCGCACGGCCGCCCTCACGGCGCGCACCAGCTCTTGTGGAGCACGGCAAGCCCCTCGCTCTCCAGCTCGAAGCCCAGGTGCCGGTAGAAGCCCAGGGCCCTCTGGTTGGTCTCTTGCGTGTTCACCAGCACCGCCGTGGCGCCGTGACCCTCGGCCCACCGCAGCGAGTCGGCCACCAGGGCGGTGCCCACCCCGCGGCCCTGGTGGCCCGGGTCGACGGCCAGGCGCTGCAAGTACCCCACGGCCCCGGCGCGCCCGGTGACCGCGTAGCCCACCACAGCGGGGTCGGCGGCCACCCTGAACCTGGAGGAGGGGGTGGCGGCGCGAGCGTCGGCCAGGCTCTGGAGGTCGAACTGCCAGAACGGGTTGAAGGCGGCAGAGTCGACGGCCAGCACGGCCTGGCGGTCGCTGCGGCGGGCCCGCCGGAGCCGCGGCCGGCCGCGCCGGCGCGAGCGGGGCGTCGCCGCTCGGAGCAGCTGGAGGTCGTGCAGGTCGTGGCGGAGCAGGCAAAGGTGCTCGTGCACCACGAAGCCGGATTGCAGGAAGGGTTGCTGCTCGGCCGGGCTGAGGGCAGACGTGTAGGCGCCCTGGTAGCCGGCGGCGATGAGCGAGGCCACGCAGCGCTCGATCGCCGCCTGGGGCAGGACCTGGGCGGTGGTGGGGGTGACCTGGGCCATCGACGGACCCCCGCGCCAGGCGCTTACGCGCACCGGCCCGGCCTCCCTCCGGATCACCTCGAGCTTGCTCATACGACGCCGCAGGCCTCCAGGGTGGCCACCAACCCGACGGCTCTCTCTTCGGATCACCTCGAGCTCGCTCATCTGACGTCCCCGAGGATAGGAGGCGTCATAGCCGGCGGGTAGCGTGCTGGGCCGTGATCCCCGAGAGGCTGAGGCCGGTCCTCGACACCACGGCCCCGCTCGCGGAGGTCTTCGGAGCCGCAGGAGCGCGCCTCTACCTGGTGGGCGGGGTGGTGCGAGACCTGCTCCTGGGCCGCCATTCGGCCGACCACGACCTCGACTTCACCACCGACGCCCGCCCCGAGCGGGTGAAGGAGATGGTGGAGCCCTGGGCCGACGCCATGTGGGTGCAGGGCGAGCGCTTCGGGACCATCGGGTGCCGCAAGGACGGGTGGACGTACGAGATCACCACGCACCGGGCCGAGGCCTACGACCCCGACAGCCGCAAGCCCACGGTGGAGTTCGGCACCGACATCCAGGCCGACCTGGCCCGGCGCGACTTCACGGTGAACGCCATGGCCATCTCGCTCCCCGAGCCTGAGCTGATCGACCCGTTCGGCGGCGCTGCCGACCTGGCCTCGGGTCGCCTGCGCACGCCGCTGTCCCCCCAGGAGTCCTTCGACGACGACCCCCTCCGGATGCTCCGGGCGGCCCGGTTCGTGGCCGGCTACTCGCTGGTGCCCGACGACGATCTGGTGAGCGCCGTGGAGGAGATGAGGGAGCGGCTTGCGATCGTGTCGGCCGAGCGGGTGCGTGACGAGCTCGACAAGCTCATGGTGGTGGAGGATCCCTCGGCGGGGCTCTGGTTCCTCGTGGGCACCGGGCTGATGGACCAGCTGCTCCCCGAGATCACCGGCCTCCACCTCCAGCAGGACCCCATCCACCGGCACAAGGACGTGCTCAGCCACACCATCGCCGTGGTTGCCAAGACGTCTCCCGACCGCATCCTGCGGCTGGCCGCCCTCTTCCACGACATCGGCAAGCCCGCAACGCGCCACATCGGGCCCGACGGCGTCTCGTTCCACCATCACGAGGTGGTGGGCGCCCGCATGACCCGCGAGCGCATGACGGCCCTCAAGTACTCGAACGACGACATCGAAGCGGTCACCCAGCTGGTGTACCTGCACCTGCGCTTCCACACGTACGCCATGGGCTGGACCGACTCGGCGGTGCGCCGCTTCGTGCGTGACGCCGGGCCCCTGCTCGACGAGCTGATAGAGCTCACCCGCTGCGACTGCACCA
>CAYNQN010000105.1:0-3522 GCA_964399375.1 uncultured Rhabdothermincola sp.
CTGGCCTCGGTGCGGGCGGTGAACGACGACCTGGCCGAGCGCATCGCCGCCGAGCGGAACCGGGCGGGTCCCTACTCGGGCATCGAGGACCTGGCGCGCCGCGTGCCCATGAAGACCGCTGCCCTCGAAGCCCTGGCCACCGCGGGTGCCCTGGAGGTCCTGGGGAGCGGCGACAGCAGCGGAGCAGGAGGGCGGCTCGACAGGCGCCGGGCGCTGTGGGCGGCGGGTGCAGCGTCTCAGGCCGGCCCGGGGCGCCTGCGCGGGATGGTCACCGCCCTCGAGGCGCCCACGCTCCCGGGCATGTCCCCCGAGGAGCTGGCCGCGGCCGACATGTGGTCCACCGGCATCTCCTACGACGGGCACCCCACCCGCTTCGCCCGCGACGAGCTGGAGCGCAGGGGGGCGATCGCCATCTCGGCGCTCACCGGGCTCCCCCACCGCTCAAGGGTGACCGTTGCCGGCGTGGTGACGCACCGCCAGCGACCGCCCACGGCTGGCGGTGTGACCTTCCTGACCCTGGAGGACGAGACCGGCGTGCTGAACGTGACCTGCTCGTTGGGGTGCTGGAAGCGCTACGCGCGGATCCTGCGGAACATCCCCGCCCTCGTCATCGGCGGTCGCCTGGAGCGTGCCGACGGCGCCGTGAACCTCACCGCCCAGAAGGTGGAGCCGCTGTCGCTCTCGACTGCGACCCCACCTTCCCGCGACTTCCGGTGAACCCCGGGGCCTCGCCCCGCCCGGGCCTTGCCCGAGCCCTCACAGGGGTCAGCCCGTGTAGCGAGGCGTGCCCGTGCCCGAGACGCCGCCCGGCAACGAGGCGGTGGCGTCGTCCGGCAGAGGTTCGGCGACGGTGGTGGTCGACGAGCCAGGCACCTCGGTGGTGCTGCTGGAGGGCGGCGCGATGGTCGAGGTCGACGTGGAGGTCGTCGAGGTGGTGGGCGGAGGAGGCGTGGGGGGAGCCACGCACGAAGCCGACTGCGACGGCACCACCCCGCTGCTCGGGATGACCAGCTTGGTCGAGCACTGCGCCTCCAGCATCTCGGCCAGCTGGGCGAGCACCGCCATGACGGCCGGGTCGGTGCTGCCGGCCAGGTTGTTCAGCTCCAGAGGGTCGTGAGCGAGGTTGTACGCCTCGTACTCGTTGGGGATGGGGCTGTCCTTCACCGTGGTGGACGCCGTCTTGGGCCCCGCCTGCGTGAGGTTGCCGTTGACGAAGGTCACGATGTCGGTGGCCGGGTCACCGCCCTGGATCTCGGGGTCGCTCCAGAACTGGGGCTTGTCGGAGTAGCGCGTGTACTTCCACTTCTCACGGGTTCCCCCAGGCCCCGTCGGGAGCATGGCGATCACCGTCTCCACGTGGTTGGGCTGGACGACCGACTCGTACATGTGACCGCTGGCGGCGCGCTGCAACGTTCCCCTGCTGACCTCGTCGTCGGTCATGAAGTACACGGGCCCGTCTACGGTCGACGGGGAGGACTCCCCGAGGATGACCGACGACAGGTCGCGCCCCACGAGCGGGTGGATCTCGGTGTGCGTGGAGGCCAGCTCCGCCTGCAGCTCCGCCACGTCGAGCCCGGCGAGGCCCAGGAGGGTGGGCAGGATGTCGGCGTGGCTGGTGGGGGCGTCGATCGTCTGGCGGCCAGAGAAGAGCGCAGGTGCGTGCACGATGAACGGGACGTGGGTGGACTCCTCGTAGGCCTGGTGCCACTTCTGGAACATGCCCCCGTGGGCGCCGAGCATCGTGCCGTGGTCGGAGGTGAAGACCACGATGGTGTTCTGCGCCATCTCGGGGTGCGACGCCAGAGTGTCGAGGACCTTCTTGATGTGGCCGTTCACGTTCTGCTGCAGCTGGTAGTAGAAGCGCCGGTAGTCCTGCGTGTTCACCGTGGGCTGGAACATCTGCGGGTACGTGTCCACGTAGCTCTGCTGGCAGGTGGGCTTCACCGAGAGGTCCTCGGTGGCCGTGGCGGCGTAGGCGTGGTCGAAGGGCTCGGCCGGCACCGCCGAGCCCTCGAGCTGCCCCTCGAGGTTCCAGGCGGGGTTGCTGAGGGTTCCAGCGCCCCACGTGGTGATGTCGTGAGGGTCGAGGAACCCGGCGTAGAGCAACCACGGCTTGCCGCTGTCCTGGGTGGCCAGCTGGTCGAGCAGGCCCACGATCTGGTCCTCGAACTTCGGGTCCCGGCCGATCGCGTCGGTAGCCGAGGAAGCCGAGTTGAGGGGGTTGGCTCCGTGGGCCTCCGGCCCGACCCAACCGCTGAAGCCGTAGCCGTCGAGGCGATCGGCGTTGAGGTAGGCGGCCTCCTTGGACGGGATGGCCACGCCGTGCTCGTCGAAGCTGAAGAGCGCGTCCTTGGTGCCCGGGATCAGGATGTCGGCCTCGGAGACGTGCCACTTGCCCTTGATGTAGGTGTCGTAGCCGCCCGCCCGGAAGTAGTCGCCCATGGTGGGCACGGTGTCGGGGTCGAGCCAGTAGCAGTCGTCCTCGAAGGCGCTCTTGGCGGCGCCACTCGTCTGGCTCACGCCGTGCAGCGATGGGTAGTGGCCGGTGATGATCGACGTGCGGCTGGGGGCGCAGGCCGACGACATGATGTAGTGGTTGGTGAACTCCAGGCCGTCGTCGCGCATGGCCTCCTCGCCCACCAGGTAAGTGGAGCGGAAGTCCTTGAGGGCATCCGACTCGTAGGCCACCGGGAAGCGGTACTCGTCGGCCGTGATGAACAAGATGTTGGGCCGGTTGGGGACATCGGCCTGAGGTGTGACGGAGGCTTGCGCGGCCTCGAGCGAGGCGCCGGCTGCATGTTCGGCTCCCCTGCCCATGCCGAGCATGGTGAGCCCGGTGGCGGCGGCGAGGCTCCCGCCCAACACGAAGCTCCGGCGAGAGAACCCCCCTTCGGTACCGGCATCCTGGTCGGTCTCTTCGGGGCTCGTGTCCTCTCGCATCGCGTCTCCTCGTCACGCAGTCATCGTCAAGCTACGCCTGAGAGCTTGGCACGTCCCGAGGCGGCTCTGGACCGCTACGGTGCCCGCCGTGGAGACCGAAGGCCCTTCCGGCAGCCCGTCCAGTTGGGCGACGAAGCCGCCCCTGGGAGCTCGGCGTCCCAAGGACATGGCGTGGGTCCCGGGCGGGACCTTCCGCATGGGGTCCACCGACTTCTACCCGGAGGAGGGGCCCGTGCACGAGGTGGGCGTCGACGGGTTCTGGATGGACGAGCACGCTGTCACGGTGGCCGAGTTCCGCCGGTTCGTGAAGGAGACCGGCCACGTCACGGCCGCCGAGCGCGCCCCCGACCCCAGCCAGTTCCCTGACGCTGCCCCGGAGGCGATGGTGCCCGGGTCGCTCGTGTTCGACCCGCCGGCGCGCCCGGTGGACCTGCGCAACCCGGGCAACTGGTGGTCGTGGGTGCCGGGTGCCGACTGGCGTCATCCCGAGGGCCCGGGGAGCGACCTGGCCGGCAGGGACCGCCACCCCGTCACCCACGTGGCCTACGACGACGCCGAGGCGTACGCCTCGTGGGCCGGCAA
>CAYNQN010000105.1:3532-5887 GCA_964399375.1 uncultured Rhabdothermincola sp.
GGAGCGGGCGGCGCGCGGCGGGCTGGACGGGGCTGTGTTCTCGTGGGGCGACGAGATGAACCCCGACGGGAGGGTGATGGCCAACACCTGGTACGGGCGCTTCCCCTGGGAGCACCTGGGCGTCGCCGGGCCCATGGGCACCGTTGCCGTGAAGAGGTTCCCACCCAACGGCTACGGCCTCTACGAGATGACCGGGAACGTCTGGGAGTGGACCTGCGACTTCTTCGCCCCGAACCACCCCGATGGCGAGGTCCACTCCTGTTGCGTGCCGCGCAACCCGAGGGTCGCGAACCCAGAGCAGAGCTACGACTTCGGCAACCCCGGCGAGCACATCCCGCGGCGGGTGATCAAGGGCGGCTCCCACCTGTGCGCGCCCAACTACTGCCTGCGCTACCGGCCCGCCGCCCGCCAGGCGCAGGCCATCGACACCTCGACCACCCACATCGGCTTTCGCTGCATCGTGCGCGTGCAGCAGCCATAGGCCCGCCCCATGCCACTGCTGAGGATCATCTGCCCTACGGATCGCACGGAGAGGATCGTGGAGATCCTCGAAGAGGAGAGCCTCCAGCTCACGGTGATCCCGTCCGACGGCCGACCCGAAGGCGGCGACCTGGTGCTCGCAGAGCTGCCCAGGAGCGCCATAGACGGTCTGCTCGAACGCCTCCCCGAACGTGACGACATAGAGGGCCTCTTCATGGCCGTCGAGGCCTCGGAGCAGCTCTACCCTCCTCGCCCCGATGACGACGGCGACGACGACGCCGTCATCTGGGCCCAGGTCGCCAGGGACGTCAACGACTCGGGCCGGCTCTCGTGGATCAACGCCTCGCTCATCGTGCTCTCCGCCGCCATAGCCGCCATCGGCATCATCCAGGACCAGCTCCTCCTACTGGTGGGAGCCATGGCGATGAGCCCCGACTACTACCCCATCGCCGACACCTGCCTGTCGATCATGAACCGCAACTGGCACCGGATGATCAGGGGCGTCCGCACCCTGGCGGTCAGCTTCGGCGCAGCGGCCGTGGGTGCCTTCCTGCTCACCGAGCTCCTGTGGCAACTCGGGGTGATCGCACCCGACAGCGTTCCCAATCGCGAGCTCACGCTGTTCATCTCGCGACCCGACGCCCTCTCGGTGGTGGTGGCCATCCTGGCCGGCATCGCCGGAGCCCTGGCCATCACGCTCCCCCAGGCCCGTGGGCTCGTGGGCGTGTTCGTCTCGGTGACCACGATCCCCGCTGCCGCGAACATGGGGGTGGCCCTGGCCAACGGGGACCACACCGAGCTCCTGGGCGCGACGGTCCAGCTGGTGGTCAACATCGTGAGCTTGATCGTGGCCGGCACGGCCACGCTGGAGCTGCGTCGCTACATCCGACCCAGGATCGGATGAAGCCCTAGATCACCTGGGTGCGGTCTCCCCGGAACTCGGCGCTCCCCCATGCGAGCATGGGCAGGAAGACGATGGGCAGCAGGATCAAACCGATGCCGAAGCCGACGCCCTTGCCGAACGACTTGGCCAGGTCGAGCATCACGATGATCATCACGACGATGTTCACGATCGGGATGAAGTAGAGGATCAGCCACCAGCCGGGCCGGCCGACGAACTTCAAGATCACGTAGTAGTTCAGGATCGGGATGATGGCGAGCCATCCCCTCTGGCCTGCCTTGGCGAACACGACCCAGAGGGCGGCGATCATCAGGACCGCCAGCGCTATGACGATGACGATGCTGATCGCCCCTCCGGCACCCGAGCTGCCGTCGGAACTACTGGACTGTGCGATCAAAGCGAGAGAGCTCATTGCTCACCACCTGTGTCTAGAGGGTTGCCCATGCCTAGAGATGATTTCGGCCCGAACCCTAGACCCTCGCTCCTCTCCATGAGGGGAACCCCGACCGATGCTGGCGCTAGCCGAAGATGCCTGCACCCAACACTGCTATGAGGATCATGATGAGCAAGCCCACCAGCCAGCGGAACTGGGCGTCCACCTTGGCCTCGAGCTTGTCCAACCCGGCATCGAGGCGCGAGATGTCGGTCTTCGTGGCGAGGTCGTTGGAGAAGAGGCTCTCGGCGAGTGCCATGGCTGTCTCCTCTCCGTTGGTCGCCTTGAAAGACTCGATCATGTTGTGACGCTGTTCCTGCGTGAGCACGATGCTCCCTCTACTCTCGAAGACGCCTGTTGAGGGCCCGAGAGCCGAGGCGCCACCTGATCGCTGCCGGTGGCGAGGGGAGCACTGGGCTCCGAATGGTTCTCTTTCGAAGAACCCTAACGTGCCGGATGAGTACCGTCCATACCTTCATGGATCGCGGTACTGATGCTTGTCCTAGAACTAGGAAGCTCCACGAGAAGTGGGTAGCACCTT
>CAYNQN010000106.1:0-5829 GCA_964399375.1 uncultured Rhabdothermincola sp.
CGCCGCCGTAGGTCATCATCTGGATGTTCTCGCGCAACGTGAGGTTGGGGAACACGCCACGACCCTCGGGGATCGTGCACACGCCGATGCGCGCCAGGCGATCGGGGGCCACCCCGTCGACCCGCCGGCCGGCCAGCATCACCACTCCCGCCGTGGGCTCCATGAGCCCGCTGCAGACCTTGATGGTGGTGGTCTTGCCGGCGCCGTTGGGGCCCAGAAGCGCCATCACCGAGCCCGCCGGCAGGGCCAGGTCGACCCCGTGGAGCACCTCGATTCGGCCGTAGGCCGCCTTGATGCCCGACAGCTCCAGCATGGGCTCGGCCTCGGCCTGGGTGGATGTCAGCGCCATCAGCTGGCCTCCTTCTGCTCGCTGCCCAGGTAGGCCTCGAGCACCGCCTGGTTGCCCTGGATCTCCTTGGGGGTGCCCCTGGCGATGAGGCTGCCGTAGTCGAGCACCGATATGACGTGGCACACCTGCATCACGAGCAGCATGTCATGTTCCACGAGCAGCAGGCCGATGCCGTCGCCGGCCAGGCTGCGGAGCAGCGCTGCGAACTCCTCGGTCTCGTCGCCGTCGAGCCCGGAGGCCGGCTCGTCGAGCAGGAGCATGGTGGGCTCGGTCACGAGCGCCCTGCCCAGCTCCACCAACCGGGCCTGGCCGGTCGACAGCTCGTCGGCGCGCTTCTCGGCGATGGCCTGCAGGCCCACGCGCTCTATGGCGGCGTCGACCTGGTCGGTCGTGCTGCCGCTGCGCTTGCGCTTGTGGTGAGGGATCTCGGCGGCCACCTGCAGGTTCTCGCGAGCGGTGAGCGAGCCGAACAGCTCCAGGCGCTGGAACGTGCGGGCCATGCCACGCTGCGCCCGGCGGTGCGGGGCCAGCCGGCTGATGTCCTGGCCGTCGAGGCGCACCCGCCCGGAGGTGGGCTTCTGCAGGCCGGTGATCACGTTGAACATCGTGGTCTTGCCCGCGCCGTTGGGGCCGATGAGGCCGGTGATCTCCCCGGCGCCTGCGTGGAACGAGACGTCGTCGAGGGCGAGGTTGCCACCGAAGCGAACGCTCACGCCCTCAACCTCAAGCAGCGCCACTGCCGGCCACCTCCCGCTCGCTGAGCGCCAGGGCGCGGTCGATCCGGGTGAGGTCGTCGTCGGTGAACGGCCGCGTGATGCCCAGGTTCTCGACGTCGTAGCGGGGCCCGCCCGGCAGGAAGGAGGAGCGGTCGTCCTTCTCGCCACGACGGGTGTACGAGGCCTTGTCGAAGAAGTCCTTCACCTTGTTCACGGTGATGTTGGCGATGCCGTTGGGGTTCCGGCCGAGCGTGATACCTATCAGTCCAGGGCCCACGAGGAAGAGGGTGGACAGGGCCGGCACCGCCTCGCTGAGCACCGGAAGGAGCGCCAGGATGGCGCCGCCCACGAGGGCGCCGCTCACCATGGCTATGCCGCCGGCCACGGCTAGCAGCAGGATCGGCAGGCCCTGCATGGCGTTGAAGCTGAACACGAAGGCCGTGCCCGACATGCTCGTGAGCATCGCCCCGCCCAGGCCGGCGATGGCGGCAGAGAGGGCGAACACCTGGAGCTTGGTGATGGTGAGGTTGAGGCCCAAGGTGGCGCATGCGGCCGGGCTGTCCTTCATGGCCTGGAGGCGGCGCCCGAAGCGGCCCAGCCGCAACCACACCACGAACAGGCCCACCAGCGCGAACACGACCGACAGGAACACCAGGTACGAGGTGTTGGAGTTGAAGGAGAGGCCGAGGATCTCCGGGCGCGGCACGCTGAGCGAGCCGGCCGGGAACACCCTTTGCTGGTTGAAGACCACCGAGTCCATGAACACAGCGAACGCGAAGGTGGACAGCGCCAGGTATATCCCGCGCAGGCGCAGGGCGGGGAGGGCCACGACCGCTCCCACCACGGCGGGTATGCCTATGGCGGCGACGATGCCGAGGAGGCTCCCGTCGGTCCCCCAGGTGGCCATGAACACCGCCCCCAGGCCGGCGAAGCTGATCTGGGCGAGCGAGATCTGGCCGCCGAAGCCGGTGAGCGGTACGAGCGACAGCATGATCAGGCCGTAGGCGAAGGCCTCACCCCAGGCGATGCTGTTCCCCTCGGTCAAGAGCCGAGACAGGATGAACGTGCCCACCACCAGCGCCACCGCTGCCGTGAGGGAGGTCTTGAGGGTGGGCCGCATGATCCGTTCCCGGCTGCGCAGCAGCCCGTGGACGCGCAGGGGCGCCTGGGGCAGCAGCAGCAGCGTCACGAACAGCATGATCATCGGCACCGCGAGGCCGAGCGGGGTGAACAGGTTGATGCCCGTGGGCAACCAGCTCGGGTCCTCCTTGGGGAGGTAGGGGGTGGCGTAAGCCGAGAGGAGCCCCAGGATGATGGCCCCCACGAAGGTCATGGGGAGGCTGGTGAGGCGGCCCACGATGGCCGCGGCGAAGGCGTTGACCACCAGCAGGGTGAGGGCTGTGGCCTCGAGGCCCAGCTTCTCGGCCACGAGGATTCCTGCCAGGGAGGCCAGCGACGAGCCCAGCGCCCAGCTCAGGGCCGAGGAGCGACCTGGGCGCCCGCCGTTCAGCTCCACCAGGGAGCGGTTGGAGACCACGGCGCGCATGGACACACCGGCGCGGGTGTTGAACAGGAGCAGCCGCAGCCCTATGGCCACGGCGATGGCAACCGCTATCACCACGATCTGGTGATAGGTGACGTTGACCCCGAAGATCTCGACGTTCTGCCCGCTGAAGAAGGGCTGGACGCTGCGCGGGCTACCAGTGGGCCAGATCACGGGCGCGAGCGCCAGGAGCGTGGCGAAGACACCGACGGTCACCACGGTCTTGGTGACCTCGCTCGTCCCCTCCAAGCCCCGCATGATCACGAGATCGAGGAGGCCACCGAAGATCGGGGCGATCACCAGCAGCACCAGCGCGATGGTCAGCCATCCCGGCATGCCCCAGTCGACGTGCAGCTGCCAGTAGACGAAGGCGGCCATCATCCCGACCGCCCCGTGGGCGAAGTTGAAGATGCCCGAGGTGGTGTACGTGACCACCAGGCCGCTGGCCGCGACGGCGAAGATGCCCGCCGCGACCAGCCCGGCGACGGTGTAGGTGAGGAACTGGTCCACGCTGTGCGCGCTAGCTCAGACCGGGTGCCGTCAGCCCTGGCGCTTCGCGCCCTGCTGGCGGTCCGGAGGGACGCCCACAGCGCTCAGGTCGAGGGGGACGACGTTGTCGGGGTTGCAGTCGAAGCCGTTGCCGGACTCGTACGCGGCGGCGTTGGCCTCCTGCGTCGGGTAGGCACGCTGGTAGTCGTCGCCCTTCAGCTGCATCATGATGAAGCAGGGCGCACCCACGTTGTTACCGGGGTCGGAGTCGCCGTGCAGGCCTCCGCCGGTCCACGAGTGGATCTGCGAGAGCTGCTCGGCGAGGCCGGCGCGGGTGACGTTGGACCCGAGAGCCTTCGCCGCCGTGGCGAAGAGCAGTCCGGCCGAGAAGGCCTGCACACCCAGGAGCTCGACCACCCGGTCGTTCGCCGGGATCACGTTCATGGCCTCGAGGAACTCCGCCGTGGCGGGGTTCTTGTCGGCCTCCTCGAAGGGCCAAACCGTGATCCTCACGTATGCGTCCTCCATCGTGCCCTCGGCACGGGGTGGGTACGAGAGGTTGTAGTAGTTGGCTTCGAGCTCCATGACCTGCGGCTTGTAGGCCTGGTCGCGCATGGTCTTGAAGAGGGGCAGCGCCAGCTCGAGGGCACCGGAGTAGGTGACGTACTCGGCCCCGGCGTTCTTCATCTGGAGCACCTGGTTGAGGCCGGCGAGGTCCTGGAGCGACACGCGGTCGTTGATGATCCAGTCGAAGCCCACCGACTGGTAGGCAGCCACCTGGCGGCTGATCTGGATCTCGGTGACGGCCGTTTGCAGGGCGAGGGCGGCTGCGTTGTCGGCGGCTTCAGGGAAGGTCTGCTGCACCCAGCGGGCGGGGCCCACCAGGTACCTGTTGGCCGGGTTGGGAAGAGGTTGGAAGGTGAGGTCGGCGCCGGTCTGCTCGGGGCTGACCGCCGCGGCGGGGACGTTGACCAGGCCGCAGTTCACCTGGATCTGAGCGCCCGTCTCGTCGAACACGTTGATGCCACCCACGAGGGCCAGCGCGTTCTGGCAGGCCGGCTCGACGGCAGCGGTCTTGAAGGCCGTGCCGCGGGTGTTCTTCCACTCGACGTTGAGGGTTCGCCCGTTGATGCCGCCCTGGGCGTTGCACCACTGGGCGAAGGCGTCCATGGCCTGGCCGGCGCCCTTGTTGACGCCGGGGGCGAGGCCGAACTCGTGGTCGTCGTAGGTGTAGATGGTGATGGCGTCGTCGGTGACGCCGATGTCGGTGGCGCCGGAGGCGTCGCCAGGCCCGCACGGCGATGCGATGGTGCCGAACATGTCGTCGTTGGTCAGCTCGCCGCCCGCCTGGGTGGTGGTGGTAGAGCCCTCGCTCGTCTCGTCCGAGCCACGCGAGCCACAGGCAGTGGCGGCCACCACCAGCGCTGCGACGGTGAGTACCGCTGCGATGCGTACTTTCACATTTCCCCCAAGGTCTCCGTTAGGGCTGTGACGCCCTCCCGCCTACTGACGGCACGTCAGAGTAACACTCCGCCGACGATCGTCCAGCCCCGACCTGACGAGGCGTCAGCCCACGGCGCCGGCCTCGCGGAGCCTCGCCGTGGCCTCGCCGTCGAAGCCCGCCTCGGCCAGGAGCTCGTCGGTGTGGTGGCCCGGCGGTGCCGGTGGGCGGCCGAGGGCGGCCGGCGTGCGGTCGAAGCGCGGGGCCGGTGCGGGCTGGAGCACTCCCCCCTCCTCCACGTAGGTGCCCCGGGCCCTCAGGTGCGGGTCGTCGCCAACGTCGAGGAGCGAGCGCACGGGAGCCACGCAGGCGTCGATGCCCTCGAACGCCTCGATCCACTCGGCCTGGGTGCGCTGCCGGAAGATCCCCGCCAGGCGCTCCTTCATGGCCGGCCAGGTGCTCTTGTCGTCCTGGGCGGGCAGCTCGGCGGCGTCGAGCCCCAGGACGGCCAGGAGGTTGGCGTAGAACTGGGGCTCCAGGGCGCCCACCGAGATCCACTGGCCGTCGGAGGTCTCGTAGACCTCGTAGAAGTGCGCACCGGTGTCGAGCCAGTTGGTGCCCCGCTCGGGACCGAAGAAGCCCATGGTGAAGGCCGGAGCGATGGGGCCGGCCAGCAGGGCCACGCCGTCGACCATGGCGGCGTCGATCACCTGGCCCTCGCCCGAGCGTGCCCGCTCCACGAGGGCCGCGCACACCCCGAGGGCCAGCAGCATCCCTCCCCCGCCGAAGTCGGCCACCAGGTTCAGGGGGGGCGTGGGCGGCTGGCCCGCCCTGCCCATGTGCGCCAGCGGCCCCGCCAGGCCCAGGTAGTTGATGTCGTGGCCGGCGCGGTCGGCCAGGGGGCCGGTCTGGCCCCACCCGGTCATGCGGGCGTAGACGAGGGCGGGGTCGGCGCCCCGCAGCACCTCGGGCCCGAAGCCCAGCCGCTCGGCGACGCCGGGCCGGAACCCCTCCACGAACACGTCGGCCCTCGCCACCAGGGCCTTGAGCACCTCGAGGCCCTCGGGGCTCTTGAGGTCGACGGCGATCGACCGCCGGCCCCTGCCGGTGACGTTCGACGAGGCACTCCCCAGGGGTGCCCCCACGGCCTGGTCGCGCCTGTCGACCACCACCACGTCTGCCCCCAGGTCGGCCAGGATCATCGCCCCGAACGGCGCCGGGCCCAGCCCGGCCACCTCCACGACCTTCACTCCCTCCAACGGCCCAGGCATCCCCGCCTCCTATGTTCCGG
>CAYNQN010000107.1:0-5772 GCA_964399375.1 uncultured Rhabdothermincola sp.
CGTTCATCGCTCCCAACCAGGCCATGCGGGCGCTCGGCGTGCGCATGAAGCTCAACCCCCTGCGCGACAACATCGCGGGCAAGCGCCTGGTGGTCGTGGACGACTCGGTGGTGCGTGGCACCACCACCCGCGCCCTGGTCTCGATGTTGCGCGAGGTGGGCGCCACCGAGGTGCACCTGCGCGTGAGCTCGCCTCCCTACCGCTGGCCGTGCTTCTACGGGATGGACACCGGCCAGCGCGGCGAGCTGATCGGGGCCAACCTCACGGTCGACGAGATCCGGGAGTACCTGGGTGTCGACACGCTCGCCTACATATCGCTGGAGGGCCTGGTGCGGGCCACCGGCACGGCCGGGGCGGGGTTCTGCACAGCCTGCCTCACGGGCGACTACCCGGTGCCCGTGCCGGTGCAGCTGCACAAGGGCCGCCTGGAAGACGAGCCCATCGCCGAGACGGGCCCCTCCACCCTCGAGCTGCTGTTCGAGCACGACGTCGAGATGCCGGCGAGCCAGGCCGATCCGCGCCAGGCTCCCGCCTCCTGACGCCCCGCCCCGACCTAGCCATGGGCGAGACCTACGAGGCAGCGGGCGTCAGCATCGGCGCAGGCGAGCAGGCGGTTGAGCGGATCAAGCCCAAGGTGCGCTCCACCTACCGCCCCGAGGTGCTGGGCGACATCGGAGGCTTCGGGGGCCTCTTCGCCTTCGACCCCGGCCGCTACCGCGAGCCCGTGCTGGTGTCGTCGACCGACGGCGTGGGCACCAAGGCCCTGGTGGCCCAGGCGACCGGCCGCCTGAGCACCATCGGCATCGACCTGGTGGCCATGTGCGTCGACGACCTGGCCTGCCAGGGAGCCGAGCCCCTCTTCTTCCTCGACTACATCTCAGTGGGCCGCCTCGACCCGGCACGCATAGAGGCCCTGGTGGACGGGGTGGCCGAGGGCTGCCGCCAGGCCGGGTGCGCCCTGGTGGGCGGCGAGATGGCCGAGCACCCCGGTGTGATGGACCCCGACGACTTCGACCTGGTGGGCTTCGCCACCGGCGTGGTGGAGCGCGACAGGCTGATCACCGGCGACAGGGTGAAGCCCGGCGACGCCCTGGTGGGCCTGGCCTCTCCCAACCTGCGGTCCAACGGTTTCTCCCTGGTGCGCCGGGTGCTGCTGGAGCGTGCCGGCCTCCCGCTCGACGGCCCGGCCTGGCCGGGCGCCGGGCACAGCCTGGCCGACGAGCTGCTGGCCCCGTCGGTGATCTACGCGCCCCTGGTGAGCGCGCTCGCGGCGGCCCTGGACGTGAAGGCCGTGGCCCACATCACCGGGGGCGGGATCCCGGGGAACCTCGCCCGCGTCCTGCCAGCGGGCACCGCTGCCCGGCTGGAGCCAGGCACCTGGGAGGTGCCACCGATCTTCGGCGAGATCCAGCGCCTGGGCGACGTGAGCGCGGCCGAGATGGCCGCGGTGTTCAACCTCGGCCTCGGGATGATCCTGGTCGTGCGACCGGGCGACGTCGACGGAGCGGTGGCCATCGCCAGGGACCACGGTTGCGTGGCGGCTCAGGTGGGCGAGGTGGTGGAGGGCCGAGGTGAGGTGACGGGCGCCGAACTAGTACCTTGAGCGCCGTGGCGACTCCCACTGCTGCTTACTCGTTGAAGGTTCGCGTCCGGCTCGACAACGCGCCCGGCGTCCTCGGGCGGCTGGCCGTCGCCATCGGCGACGTGGGTGGGAACATCTGGTCGCTGGAGGGATTCGAGGCCAAGCTCGCGCACCTCGACGAGGACCTCATCATCAACTGCTCCAGCGAGGAGCACCAGACCCAGGTGCTCGACCACATCCGGGGTCTCGACGGCGTGGAGCTGCTCGACTGGGCCGACCGCACCTTCACCATGCACGAGGGCGGCAAGATCGAGGTGCTCCCCCTTGTGCCGGTGGGCGACCGCGACGATCTCTCCATGGCCTACACCCCAGGCGTGGCACGGGTCTGCAAGGCAATCGAGGCCGAGCCCGGCCGGGTCCACGACCTCACCATCAAGCGCAACACCGTGGCCATAGTCACCGACGGCACGGCGGTGCTGGGCCTGGGCGACATCGGCCCCGAGGCCGCCCTGCCGGTGATGGAGGGCAAGGCCCTGCTGTTCAAGGAGTTCGCCGGGGTCGACGGGTTCCCCATCTGCCTCGACACCACCTCGGTCGACGGGATCGTCGACGCGATCGTCGCCATCGCCCCCGTGTTCGGCGGCATCAACCTGGAGGACATCTCGGCCCCTCGTTGCTTCGAGGTGGAGGAGCGCTTGAAGGAGCGCCTCGACATCCCCGTCTTCCACGACGATCAGCACGGCACGGCGGTGGTGGTGCTGGCGGCGCTGGAGAACGCCCTGAAGATCGTCGACAAGAAGATGGCCGACCTCCGGGTGGTCATCGCCGGCGTGGGTGCCGCCGGGGTGGCGTGCGCCAAGATCCTCATGGAGGCAGGGGTGCCTCACGTGGTCGGTGTCGACCGCAAGGGCGCCATCTGGGAGGGCCGCGACGACCTCAACTCGGCCAAGCAGTGGTTCGCCCAGAACACCAACCCCGATCGGGTCTCCGGGAGCCTCTCGGACGTGCTGCCCGGCTCCGACGTGTTCATAGGGGTGAGCGGTCCCGGGCTGATCACGGCCGACGACGTCCGGAAGATGGCCGAGGGCAGCATCGTGTTCGCGATGGCCAACCCCGACCCCGAGATCCGCCCGGAAGAGGTGAGGGGGATCGCCTCGGTCATAGCCACGGGCCGCAGCGACTACCCCAACCAGATCAACAACGTGCTGTGCTTCCCCGGGATCTTCAAGGGAGCGCTGGAGGCCGGGGCCACCGCCATCACCGAGAACATGAAGCTGGCCTCTGCGCAGGCGATCGCCTCGGCCGTGGGCGACGACCTGGCGCCCGACTTCGTGATCCCCTCGGTGTTCGACAAGAGGGTTGCCCAGCTCGTGTCGCAGGCCGCGGCCGATGCTGCCCGGCGCGACGGCGTCTGCCGCACCTGAGCGCCGCCAGACCTCCCCGCCCCTGAGAGCGCCCGGCCGGGGCGACCCCCGGCATGTCAGTGGTCTTCGTTAGTGTCGCGGCCATGTCTATGCGCAGAACCGCAGCACTCCTCACCGCCTTCGTGCTGGTCGCCTCCACGCTCGCTGCCGCGGCGCTGGCGGTCACCTCGCCGGTGGCCACACCGCCCGCCGGGGCCGCCGAGGTGGGCGACCCGACCTGGCTCGTGACCGAGCACCTCATGCCGAGCGGGGCGGCCGAACCCATGGACGTGGCGGTCGACGCCCACGGCGTGGTCTGGACCACGTTGATGGCCGACAACCAGGTGGCCAGCTACGACCCGGCCACCGATTCGCTGAGCTTCCACAACGTCCCCACGCCCGACTCCAGGCCCCTGGGCATCGCCACCGGGCCCGACGACACCATCTGGTTCGTCGAGGAGGCAGCCTCCAAGCTGGGGGTGATCTCGGGAGATCTCATCACCGAGATCCCCGTGCCCGGCGACGGCGCCGCACCGACGTCGGTCACCCTCGGCCCCGATGGCGCCATGTGGTTCACCGACCCCGGCCTCGGCCGCATCGGGCGTGCCGAGGCGTCCGGCGAGCTCACCTTCTTCCAGCTCGACGACCCGCAGGCCGCCCCGGTCGACATCGTCGCCGGCCCCGACGGCGCCCTCTGGTACCCGCTGTACCAGGCGGGCACTCTCGGCCGCATCACCACAGACGGCACCATGACCACGGTCGACCTGGAGGACCCCGAGGGCGAGCCGGTGGCGATCGCCACCACCACCGACGGGCGCCTGGCGGTGGCCGTGAAGGCCCAGGAGCGCATCGCCCTCGTGACCACGGCCGGCGAAGTGGAGACCTACCAGCTGCCCCTCTACCACCTGCTGGGCTCTCCGGTGCTCACGCCTTTCGGCGTGGCCGCCGGCCCAGAGGGCAGCGTGTGGGTGTCGGCCGTCGACCCGGGCTCCGGGAGCGGCTACGTGGTGCAGATGGACGCGACCGGGGCCACCAGCAACCACCGCCTGCGCATGGGCGCCCCCTCGCCGGGCACGGTCGACGTTCCCATCGGGGTCGCCCAGGGGGCCGGCGGCACGGTCTGGTTCACCCAGCCCACCAGCAACCGACTCGCCCAGCTCTCCTTCGACACCTCCGCCTTCACCTCGTTCCCGCTGCCCGACGGGGCCATGGGAGCGGACGTGGTGGTGGACGATGCCGGAGACGTGTGGTTCTCCGACTACTGGGCCGGGCGGATCGGCGTGCTCGACGTGCGCAGCGGCGAGACCACCCTCTACGACATCCCGACCCCCGAATCCCACCCCATAGGGCTGGCCTTCGACGGCGACGGCCACCTGTGGTTCGCCGAGTACGGGGCCAACAAGATCGGTCGCCTCGATCCCAGCCAACCCGGCGGCGACATCCAGGAGTACGAGATCCCCACGCCGGGGACCGAGCCCGTGTCGATCACCCTCGGGCCCGACGGTGGCATGTGGTTCTCCGAGGAGAGCGGCGGCAAGGTCGGCAACATCGACCACACGGGCACGATCGAGGAGCACGCGCTGGGCGACGACGTCATCGGCCTGGAGGACATAGTCGTGGGGCCCGACGGCGCCCTCTGGGTGGTGACGCACAAGCAGGGCTCCCTGGTGGGTCAGGAGCCCAGCGGCCTGACTCGCCTCACCACCGAGGGCGAGGTGAGCTACTTCCCCTTCTCGGTCAACGGTCTCGACCCGCAGAGCATCGTGAGCTCCGGCGGGGAGCTGTGGTGGGGGGCCATCGAGGGGGCCATGGCCGGCACGATGACCACCACCGGCGACACCACCTCCCAGAACCTCAACCACGGAGTGCGGGGGATGACGGAGGGGCCCGACGGCAACGTCTGGTACGGGGGCTTTGTGTCGGGTCGCCTGGGCAAGGCCATCTCCGACACCAGGTACGTAGAGCTGCTGCCGGGCACCGATTCCACGACGCCCGCCGGCGAGTGCGACGACACCGAGCAGCTGCCCGTGGGCTGCGAGGTGGTCTACGACGTGGCGGCAGGGACCCGGGGAGACCTGTGGTTCACCTCCAACTCCAACGCCCTCCTGCGCCTGCAGGTGACGCCCTCCCCCGACCCTCACTGCACCACGGCCCCGTTCGTGGACGTTCCGGTCGACAGCCCCTTCTGCGGTGAGATCGCCTGGATGGCTGCCGAGGGGATATCCGAGGGGTACCCGGGCGGGCTCTACAAGCCCGACCTCGCCGTGACCCGCATGGCGGCCGCCGCGTTCCTCTACCGCCTCGAGGGCTCGCCCGACGGGCCCGACCCCACCTGCTCGGCGCCTCCCTTCGCCGACGTCCCCGAGGACCACCCGTTCTGCGGCGAGATCGCCTGGATGGCCTCCGAGGGCATCTCGACGGGCTACGACGACGACACGTTCCGGCCGGAGGCGGACGTCACCCGCATGGCGTCGGCGGCCTTTCTCTACCGGTTGGCCAACGGCAGCCAGCCGCCCGCCGCTTGTGCGACTCCTCCGTTCACCGACGTGCCGGTGGACCACCCGTTCTGCGGTGAGATCGCCTGGATGGCCGACGAGGGCATATCCCGCGGCTACGACGACGGCACGTTCCACCCCGATGCCGTCGTCACGAGGATGGCCATCTCGGCCTTCCTCTACCGCTACGACGTGGCGGTGGCCCCGGCGTAGGTGCGGGGCTCTCGCTGATCGTGACTGGTGGTCGGGACCGGCGTCGATCCGGTGACCTTCCGCTTTTCAGGCGGACGCT
>CAYNQN010000108.1:0-5763 GCA_964399375.1 uncultured Rhabdothermincola sp.
GATCGTGGAGACGGTGCAGGCCGAGGGCGGCATCAACGTGGCGAGCGCCGAGTGGCTCCAGAGCCTCTCGCGGCTCTGCCGCACCCACGGCATCCTGCTGATCGTCGACGACATCCAGGTGGGGTGCGGCCGCACGGGCTCGTTCTTCTCGTGGGAGGGGATGGGCATCCTTCCCGACATCGTGTGCCTGTCGAAGTCGCTGTCGGGCTACGGGCTGCCGATGGCCCTCACCTTGTTCAAGCGAGAGCTCGACGTGTGGTCGCCGGGCGAGCACAACGGCACCTTCAGGGGCAACAACGCGGCCTTCGTGACGGCGACCGCTGCGCTCGAGCTGTTCTGGACGAGCGACGACCTCTCGGTGGACGTCCAGAAGAGGGCGGAGCACCTGCGCACCGGCCTCGACCAGATCGCCGCCGAGCATGACGGCCTCTTCGATCACGCGAGGGGCCGGGGCCTGCTCCAGGGCATCCAGGCGACCGCACCCGACGTGGCCGCGGTGGTCACCGACCTGGCTTTCGAGCGCGGCCTAGTGATCGAGACGGCCGGCCCCACCGACGACGTCGTGAAGTTCCTGCCGCCGCTCACGGTGACCGACACCGAGGTCGACCGGGCGCTGGCCATCGTGGGCGACGCGGCCACCGCCGCCCTGGAGCAGCTGGGCGACCAGCTTGTGTCCTCCGAGGAGCTGGAAGGCTCCGAGGCCCAGGTGGGCGCCCGATGATCGTGCGCACCCTCGACGACGTGCGTGGCACCGAGCGGGAGGTGTTCGCACCCACCTGGAGCTCCGTGCGCCTCCTGGTGGCATCCGACGGCATGGGCTTCTCGCTGCACGAGACGATCATCGATGCCGGCACCGAGACGCGCATGTGGTACCGGAACCACCTCGAAGCCGTCTACTGCACGGAGGGAGAGGGGACCCTGGAAGACCTGGGCACCGGTGAGGTGCACGAGATCCGGCCGGGGACGGTGTACGCGCTGAACGAGAACGACCGGCACGTGCTGAGGGCCACGACCCGCATGCGGATGGTGTGCGTGTTCAACCCGGCATGCGTGGGCACCGAGGAACACGACGAGCACGGTGGGTACCCAGCGTTGCCCGAGGGCGTGGCGCCATGAGCGCCACGGATCTCGATGAGCGTCCGGCTGACGCGTACCCCACCCGGCTGGCCAGCCGGGCGAGCATCACGGAGCGCCTAGACCCGGTGGTCTACGGCGAGGAGGCCGGGCCCCTCGATCCCGACCTGGTCACCTCGTACGAGGACGACGGCTTCCTCGTGCTGCCCGGCCTGCTCGCTCCCCAGGAGGTGAAGGCCCTCGACGACGAGCTGGCCGAGCTGGCCGTTCGGGAAGCGGGCGGCGGGCGCCCCGAGGTGATCGTCGAGCCCGACTCGCTGGAGGTCCGGTCGGTGTTCGCGATCCACGACGGCGCCGGGCTGCTGGCCAAGCTGGCCCACGACGAGAGGCTGAAGGCCATCGCCCGCCAGCTCCTCGGCTCCGACGTCTACATCCACCAGAGCCGCGTGAACCTGAAGCCCGGGTTCCGGGGTAGGGAGTTCTACTGGCACTCCGACTTCGAGACCTGGCACGCCGAGGACGGCATGCCCAGGATGAGGGCGCTCAGCTGCTCGGTGAGCCTCAGCGACAACCACCCCTGGAACGGGCCGCTGCTGGCCATCGCCGGGTCGCACCGCTGGTTCGTCCCGTGCGTCGGCGAGACGCCGGAGAACCATCACGAGCAGTCGCTGCGGCGCCAGCAGTACGGGACGCCCGACGACGAGAGCCTCGCGGAGCTGTGCCGGCGGGGCCGGATAGAGCAGTGCACGGGACCCGCGGGATCCGCTGTGTTCTTCGACAGCAACCTCATGCACGGCTCGTCGAGCAACATCACGCCGTTCCCCAGGCGCAACGTGTTCGTGGTCTACAACAGCGTGGAGAACAAGCTCTCGTCGCCGTTCGCCGCCCGGGCCCCCCGCCCCGAGCACATCGCCACCCGAGAGGCGATGCCCATCACCGAGCGGCCGATCTGAGCGAGCGTGCCAACCTGGGTGGCGTGCCAACCCAGCAGCCCGAGTCCATCTCGGGACGAAAGCCCACTCGAGCGGAGCTGGAGCTGTTCCGCGGAGCCACCGTCGACGACATCCTGCCCGAGCCCCTCCGGCTGCTCTTCGTGGGTATAAACCCGGGGCTCTGGACGGCAGCGGTGAACGCTCACTTCGCGCGCCCCGGCAATCGCTTCTGGCCCGCCCTGCGCAGGGCGGGGATCACCAGCCACCAGATGGACGTGTCCGTGGGGATGGCCGAGGCCGACCGGCTGGAGCTGGCAGGGCTCGGCATCGGGATCACCAACGTGGTGCCCGTCGCCACCGCCAAGGCCGACGAGCTGAGCCTGCAACAGGTGCGCGCCGGAGGCGAGCGCCTGCGTGCGCTGGTGCGCGGCCACCGCCCGGAGGTGGTGGCAGTGCTGGGACTCACGGCCTTCCGCCAGGCCTTCGGGGCAAAAGGGGTCTCCACCGGTCGCCAGGAGGGCGACTTCGAGGGCGCCGAGCTGTGGGTGCTCCCCAACCCGAGTGGCCTGAACGCCCACGACACCGTCGATTCGCTGGCTGTCTGGTATCGCAGAGCCGCCGAGTCGGCCGGCCTGGCCTTGCACCGCGGTGGGGGATGAGCCGCTCACCTGCTTGGAGCGTGTAGGCTCTCCTCGTTCCGAAGGAGTCGCGCGCAAGCTTGCGCGCAGGCATGCGGCAAACCGCACTGAGTCGTCGGGGCAATTGATCCCTACGACAACGGAGAGCGAATGCCAGCAACACCCACCCTTCTTGATGACCCGCGCGGTTCCACGCAGGTTCGGAGCGCGGCCGAACCCACCTTCTCCGAGCTCGGCGTTCCTCGCTGGCTCGCCGAGCGCCTCGCCCGCCGGGGCATAGCGGCTCCCTTCCCGATCCAGGCCGCCACCATCCCCGACGCCCTCGCAGGCCGTGACGTCTCGGGGCGTGCCCCCACCGGGTCGGGCAAGACGATCGCCTTCGGCATCCCCATGGTGGTTGGCGTGAGCCGGGCCAACCCGCGCAAGCCCCGCGGCCTCGTCCTGGTCCCGACGCGCGAGCTGGCCTCGCAGGTCTGCAGCGAGCTTCGCCAGCTCGCCGGCCCCAAAGGTCCGAGCATCGAGGCCTTCTACGGGGGTGTGGGCTTCCAGCGCCAGATCGATGCCCTGCGCAAGGGCGTCGACGTGGCCGTCTGCTGCCCGGGCCGCCTGGCCGACCTCATCGGCCAGGGCCTGGTGAGCCTGGGCGAGGTCGACCTCGTGGTGGTCGACGAGGCCGACCGCATGGCCGACATGGGCTTCCTCCCAGAGGTGAAGCGCCTCCTCGACTCTTGCGCCCGTGACCGCCAGACGCTGCTGTTCTCGGCCACGCTCGACGGCGCGGTGGACGTGCTGGTGAAGCGCTACCAGCGAGACCCGGTGCGCCACGAGCACGTGGTGGAGGAAGAGGACCTCAGCAGGGCCACGCACGAGTTCTGGTCGGTCGACCGGGCCGAGAGGATCCCCACCGCTGCGGCTCTCATCTCGCGCAACGGTGCGACCGTCGTCTTCTGCCGCACCAAGAGGGGCGCCGACAGGGTCGCCCGCCAGCTCGAGGGTGCCGGCGTGAGCGCCGTGGCGATCCACGGGGGTCGCTCGCAGGGCCAGCGCGAGAGGGCTCTCAAGTCGTTCGACGACGGCCACGTCGCAGCCTTGGTGGCCACGGACGTGGCCGCCCGGGGCATCCACGTCGACGGCGTGAGCTGCGTGGTGCACTTCGACCCACCCGGCGAGGCCAAGGACTACGTGCACCGTTCGGGCCGCACCGCCAGGGCAGGGGCTTCGGGGATGGTCGTGAGCCTGGTCCCCAACGAGCTCCGCAACGAGGTGCGCAAGCTCCAGCGAGAGCTGGGCTACCCCTTGGGCTTCACCGAGGCCGACCTCGAGGCCATCGGACCGGTGATCGTGCGCACCAAGCCGAAGCCCAGCAGCTCAGGATCGAACGGATCAGGATCGAACGGCTCGAGGTCCAACGGCTCCAGGTCCAACGGTGCCAGGTCCAATGGCTCGGGACGCTCAACCCGTCCTGCAGCGAAGGCCCAGGCGGGCCAGAAGGCTCACTCGGGGCGTCGCAAGAGGCCACAGAAGAGCTCTGCCCGCTCGCGGGGCTAGCTTGCGGCCATGAGCCGCGCCGGTGCAGCAAGGATCGTCTTCGGTCTCACGGCGCTGGCCGCGGTGGTGGGCCTTGCCTTCTCGCTCTACGGGGCAGTCACGGCCGATAGCGAGCAGTTCACATCGGCAGGGGCTCGCGTCCTCAACCAGCTCAGCTTCTTCACGCTGCAGTCGAACATCATCGTGGCGATCACCTGCGGGCTCCTCGCCGTGTCGCTGGATCGCACTTCCACGTCGTTCCAGGTCTTCAGGCTCGCGGGCGTCGTCGACATCTTCGTCACGGGCGTCATCTACTACACGCTGCTCGACCAGCCCCAGGATCGATGGGTGGGGGTGGTGTCGAACCTCCTGCTCCACGCCGTGGTGCCGATCGCGGGCGTGGTGGGTTGGCTCGTCTTCGGACCCAAGAGGCGGGTCTCGATCACCGTCGCCGCCTACGCGGCCCTCGTGCCCATCCTCTGGCTGGTCTTCACCCTCGTTCGTGGCGCCGTCATCGACTGGTACCCGTACCCGTTCGTGGACGTGAGCACCCACGGGTACGGCAGGGTCATGGCCAACGTGGCCGCCATGGCCGTGTTCTTCGTGGCCCTCTACGGCTTGGCGATCCTGCTCCGCCGCAAGGCCGACCCGGATCCGGCGAGGGCCTAGCAGGCGCGCTCGATAGGGTTGCCCGACGTGACGCTGACCGTTCGCGAGCTCAGCGTGGAGGTCGGCGGCAAGACGATCGTCGAGGGAGCCTCGTTCGAGGTTCGCCCCGGCGACAAGGTCGGACTGGTCGGGCGCAACGGCGCCGGCAAGACCACCTTGTTCCGGGTCCTCGGTGGCGCCGCGACGGCGAAGTCGGGCTCGATCCGGCGTCCCGACGCCACCGGTTACCTGTCGCAGGATCCACGCTCGGACGCCGTGCCCCCCGACACGGGTTGCCTCGCGCACGTCTTGTCGGGGAAGGGCCTCGACGAGGCGGCAGCTCAGCTCCAGAAGCTCCAGGTGGAGCTGGAGTCCGATCCCTCGCCCCGAAGCATCGGGCGCTTCTCGGCCGCCCAGGAGCGCTTCGAGCGCCTCGGGGGCTACGCAGCCGATTCGGAGGTGCGGCGGCTCACGGCTGGGCTCGGGCTGGGGCCCGACCGGCTCGAGTTGACCGTCGGCGTCCTTTCGGGAGGGGAGCGGAGGCGCCTGGAGCTGGCCCGCATCCTGTTCGCCGGCAGCGAGCTCCTGCTCCTCGACGAGCCCACCAACCACCTCGACGCCGATGCCAGGGACTGGCTCCTGCGGTTCCTTCGCAGCTACCGCGGCGCCCTGGTGGTCGTGAGCCACGACCTCGACCTGCTCGACGAGGCCATCACCAGGGTCATGCACCTCGATCGCGACGGCGAGGAGGACAACGGCGAGCTGGTGGAGTACCGGGGCACCTACTCGCAGTACCTCGTGGCCCGAGAGCGCGACGAGGAGCGGCTCGCCAAGCTGGCCGCCCGCCAGTCGAAGGAGATCCAGCGGCTGTCGACCCTGGCCGACTCGATGAGGGGCCAGACCGCCAAGCGGGCGAGGGTGGCCAAGAACCTCGACAACCGGGT
>CAYNQN010000109.1:0-5645 GCA_964399375.1 uncultured Rhabdothermincola sp.
GCGCGACGACTTCGGCCACTACGCCGAGGTGCTCATCCCTTTCCTGGTGAGCCGGCAGATCTACGCGGGCGCCGGCAAGGTCCTGCAGACCGCCAGAGGCGCCATGTACTGCATGAGCCAGAGGGCCGAGCACATCTGGGAGGGCATCTCCAGCGCCACCACCCGCTCCCGGCCCATCATCAACACGCGCGACGAGCCACACGCCGACGCCGAGCGCTACCGGCGGCTCCACGTGATCGTGGGCGACAGCAACATGAGCGAGTACAGCACCTTCCTGAAGGTGGGCACCACCGCCATCCTGCTGCGCATGCTCGAGGAGCCCAACGTGGTGCTGCGAGACATGACGCTGGAGAACCCGATCCGGGCGATCCGTGAGATCAGCCACGACATCACCTGCACCCGCAAGGTCCGCCTGGCCAGCGGGCGCGAGGTGAGCGCGCTGGACATACAGAGCGAGTACCTCAACCGGGCGCTGCGCTACGCCGAGCGGCGTGACCTGAGCCCCCTCGAGAAGCAGGCCCTGATGATGTGGGAGCACTGCCTCACCCAGATCGCCTCGGACCCGCTGAAGCTCGACCGCGCGGGCGACTGGGTGATCAAGCAACGGCTGGTGGAGTCGTACAGGGAGCGCCACGACCTGCAGCTCAACCACCCGCGCGTCGCCCTGGTGGACCTCCAGTACCACGACGTGAACCGCGACAGGGGCCTCTTCTACCGGATGCAGGAGCGGGACCTGGTGGAGCGGGTGTGCAGCGAGGCCGACATCATGACCGCCGTCGACGTGCCGCCGCAGACGACCAGGGCCAAGCTGCGTGGCGAGTTCATCCGCCGCGCCAAGGAGCGCAAGCGCGACTACACCGTCGACTGGGTGCACCTGAAGCTCAACGACCAGGCCCAGCGCACCGTGCTGTGCAAGGACCCGTTCAAGTCCCAGGACGAGCGGGTGGAGAAACTCATCGCATCCCTCTAGCTTTCTGCATGATGGACAAGCTGGAGCGCCTTCTCACCCTCACGGCGACCCTCCTCGACACCCCGCGGAGCCTCACCGCCGAGGAGCTGCGCCAGAAGGTCCCCGGGTACCCCGAGGGCCAGGCGGCCTTCCGGCGGGCCTTCGAGCGCGACAAAGAGGATCTTCGCGAGATGGGCATCCCCATCTCGGTGGAGATGATCGAAGACGTCGAGCGTCCCGTGGAGGGGTATCGCATCAAGCGGGTCGACTACGAGCTGCCCGACCCCGGCCTCGAGCCGGACGAGCTGGAGGCCCTCAACCTGGCGGCGGCCCTGGTGAGCCTGGGCGGCAGCGAGGGCACCGAGGGCCTGTGGAAGCTGGGGGGCGTGGTCGGTGAGCCGGCAGAGGGCACCAGCCTGGCGGCGCTGCCGGCCGAGCCGGCGCTGCTGCCGGCGTTCGGGGCCGTCGTGGATCGCCGACCCATGTCGTTCCGGTACCGGGGCTCGGACCGCGACCGGGTGCTGGAGCCTCACCGCCTCGACTACCAGCGCGGGCACTGGTACGTGAGCGGGCACGATCGCAGCATCGGCGAGTTGCGGGTGTTCCGTCTCGACCGCATAGACGGGGCCGTGAGGATCGGGGAGGCCGGCTCGTTCGATCCCCCCGCGCCCCAGGGACCTGCCGTGGCGCCGGCCTGGGAGCTGGGCGGGGGCGAGCAGGTGACCGCACGGCTGCTTGTGGAGGGCGACCACGCCCCCTGGACGAGCCGGCACCTCGACTCGGAGCCGGTTGAGGTGCGCGACGACGGCTCGATGGTCTTCGAGGTCGACGTGACCAACTGGCCCGCGTTCCGCTCGTTCGTGCTCACCTTCCTCGATCACGCCGAGCTGCTCGGGCCCCCGCAGCTGCGCGACGACCTGGTGGCCTACCTGGAGGCAATTGCCTCTGACGAGGGCGCCTCTGGCGAGAGCGAGGTGCGCGCATGACCCGCCCCTCGGCCAGCGAGCGGATGAGGCGGATGCTCGCCCTGATCCCGTGGATCATCGCCCACGGCCCCGGGGGCGCCTCGGTGAGCGAGGCGTGCTCGCGCTTCGGGATGGATCGTGACGAGCTGACCCGGGAGCTCGAGCGGGTGTGGATGGTGGGCCTCTACCCGTACACGCCCGATCGGCTCATCGACGTGCTCATAGAGGGCGACCGGGTGTCGTTGCGCCTGGCGGAGTACTTCTCGCGACCGCTGAGGCTGACACCCGCCGAGGCGCTCGCCCTCATCGCCACGGGTCGCAGCCTCACCCAGGTGCCTGGAGCCGATCCCGAGGGCCCCCTGGCGCGAGGCGTTAAGAAGCTGGCGAGCGCCATGGCCATCGACGCGGAGCGGCTGGGCGTGGACCTGGGCGAGGCCGACGAGGAGACCATCGAGGCCATCCGGGGGGCCATCGCCACCAGCCACCTGCTGGAGATGGACTACTACTCCTACGGGCGCGACGAGCGCTCGACGCGCCGGGTGGAGCCGCGCCGGGTGTTCGCCGAGCGCGGCAGCTGGTACCTCACCGCCAACGACCTGGGCCGCGACGGCGAGCGCATCTTCCGGCTGGACCGCATCGAGTCGCTCACCGTGCTCGACGAGCGCTTCGAGCGCTCCGAGGAGCCCGCTGGTGCCGTGGTGTTCGACCCGGGGCCCGAGGTCCCGAGGGTGACCCTTGAGCTGGAGCCGGGCGGTCGCTGGATGGTCGAGCAGTTCCCGGTGGAGGAGTCGCGTGAGCTGCCGGGTGGTCGCCTCTCGTTGAGGGTCGCCGTGTCGGGTGGATCCTGGTTGGAGCGCCTGCTGCTGCGCCTGGGTCCCGACGGCCGCGTGGTGCAGGCACCCGCCGAGCTTGAGGGCTTGGGGCCCCGGGCCGCCAGGCGAGTGCTCGCGCGCTACCGCTGAGGTACCGAGTAGCCTCCGAGCGGATCCCATACGCCCTCGACAGACAACGGCGCAGCGTTGACCGACGAACCGAAACCAGACCCTCCAGCCTCGGCTGTGCCAGCCACGGTCTCGCGAACCCGTTCGCTGGTCGAGTGGGGGGTGGTGATAGTCGGAGCGATACTCATCGCCCTGGCCGTGCGCACGTTCGTGCTACAGCCCTTCTACATCCCCTCGGTGTCGATGACGCCGACCCTCCACGTGGAGGACCGGGTGCTCGTGAACAAGCTCAGCTACAACTTCGGGAGCATCGACAGGGGCGACATCATCGTGTTCGAGCGCCCCGAAGAGGTGGAGGCAGGGGACATCAAGGACCTCATCAAGCGGGTGATCGGGCTCCCCGGCAACTCCATCGTGATAGACGACAGCCGGGTGTTCGTCGACGGCGTCGCTCTGGAGGAGGGCTACCTGCCTCCGGGGACCGTCACCCGCCAGGGCCCGCACTCCTGCACCCGGGAGGTGCCCTGCCTGGTGCCCGAGGGCATGGTGTGGGTGATGGGCGACAACCGCACCAACTCCGAGGACAGCCGCTGGTTCGGCCCCATCCCGCAGGACGACATCGTGGGTCGCGCCTTCTTCCGCATGTGGCCCCTCGGCGACATCGGTTTCCTCTAGCGCTGGATCGCAGCCAACGCAGCGACGAGTCGCTGAACGTGGTCGCTGTAGACGGCGTCTATGCCGGAGTCGAGCAGCTCGGCCAGCACGTGCTCGTGCTGGCAGTCCCAGGCGAAGGCGAAGCACCGGAAGCGGTGCAGCAGGGCGATGCGACCACCGGTCCACTGCGTGTGGTGCAGGTTGAGGGCGTCGATCCCCACCTCCGCCAGGTGCGCAGCGTGAGCCTCGGGGCCTCCTTGCAGCGCCCGCAGGCTGCTGGAGTGCACGAGCCTGGCAGCCGACGTGAGGTCCCTCCACGAGGCCAGGGTCGCCACGTCCTCGTGGCAGAGCCACAGGCGCTCCTCGGCCCCGCCTCCCGCAGAGCGGGCCACCGCGAGCACCGCCGGGGCGGCGTCGGGGTCCTTGACGTCGACGGAGAGCTGGAAGCCGGTGCCGAGCTCGTCGTAGAGCTGCGACAAGGTGGGGATGTGGGCCGGCAGCTGGTCACGCCTGTGCCGTGCGATCGGGGTACGCCGCGGCCAGCGTCCCACCAGCCCGCCGTGGTCCAGCACCACCTCGCCGTCGGCGGTGAGCCAGGCGTCGGTCTCGATGCCCGTGGCCCCGAGGCGCAGGGCCAGGCCGAAGGCCTCCATCGTGTTCCCGGGCGCGTCCGCACTTGCCCCGCGATGGCCGAAGCCCACGGGAGGGCTGAGCAGGGAGGGGAGTCGGGTGGCCACGGGCTCATCGTGGCACCTCGGCGGCGCCTTCGAGCCATCCGGCGTGCCTCGGTAGACTTTCTTGCATGTTCAACGTCGGTGGCGGGGAGATCCTCGTGATCCTTCTCATCGCCCTCGTCGTGCTGGGCCCCGACAAGCTCCCCGACTTCTCCCGCAAGGTCGGCCAGGCGGTGAGCCAGGTCAGGCGGTTCGCGGGCGGCTTCCAGGAGGAGATGCGCCGGGCAATGGAGCCCGAGCCCGTGAAGCACGAGCCGGCGGCACCCCAGCCGGCGGCCACCGAGGCCAGCCCGTCGCCCGACGAGCCCGATGAGGGCAAGCCGAGCGCAGCTTGAGCACTCCCGTCCCGAAGAAGCAGCCCGGCGGCCAGATGACCATCTGGCAGCACCTGGCGGAGCTGCGCTTGCGGATCATCAAGACGTTCGTGGCCATAGGCCTCGGAGCGGCGGTGGGCTGGATCCTCTACCCGACGGTGCTGCAGCTCGCCCTCGATCCCTACCAGAGGATCCGCCCCGAGGGCCGGGTCTACGTGACCGACCCGCTCGAGCTGTTCACGGTGCGCCTCCAGGTGTCGGTGTACATCGGAATCGCCGTGGCGATGCCCGTGATCCTCTGGCAGATCTGGCGCTTCGTCACACCGGGCCTCTACCCGCACGAGAAGCGCTACGCAGTGCCCTTCGTGGCCTCCTCGCTGATCCTCTTCACCGCCGGGGCCGCCCTGGCGTGGTGGTCGCTGACCCCGGCGCTCGACTTCCTCCTGGGCCTCGGTGGCGACCAGGTGCAGGAGATCTTCTCCCAAGAGCGCTACCTGATGTTCGTCCTCTACATGATGCTGGCGTTCGGCGTGGCCTTCGAGGTCCCCGTGCTGCTGGTGGCCCTCCAGCTCATCGGCGTGCTCACACCCCGGCGCCTGCTGGGGTGGTGGAGGATGGCCGTGGTCATCATGGCCATCACGGCGGCGGTGATCACGCCCAGCGGCGACCCCCTCACCATGGCACTGCTGCTGGCCCCCATGGTGGTCCTCTACTTCGGCTCCATCGGCGTGGGGGCCACGGTGGCCTACCGCCGGGGGAGGCGAGAGAGACGCCAGGCGCGATGAGCTACGGCTTCGAGCTGGACGACTTCCAGCGGCGGGCCATGGCCGCTCTCGACGAGGGGAGCTCGGTGCTCGTGGCCGCCCCCACGGGGTCGGGCAAGACGGTGGTGGCCGAGCACGCCATCGACCTGGGCCTGGCGAAGGGGGCTAAGAGCTTCTACACGACGCCCATCAAGGCGCTCTCCAACCAGAAGTTCCACGACCTTGCCCATCGCATCGGGGCAGAGGAGGTGGGCCTGCTCACCGGGGACAACTCGGTGAACGCGCAGGCACCGGTGGTCGTGATGACCACCGAGGTCCTCCGGA
>CAYNQN010000110.1:0-5566 GCA_964399375.1 uncultured Rhabdothermincola sp.
AGTGCATCACCTGCTCGTTGGCGGCCCGGTAGGACCGGCTCTTGTTGCCGTAGTACCCCTTGGCGCGCTCCAGCGTGGAGCGGCGGTGCTTCTTGCTTGCGACCGATCGCTTTACTCGGGCCATCGGAGGTTCCTTTCAGGTTCGAACTGGACTGGCAGCGCGCTGCCTAGATGCCGAGCTGCCGGCGCACCGTGCGGGTGTCGGCCGGGCTCACCGCTGCATCGCCGGTGAGGCGGCGCTTGCGACGGGGGCTCTTCTTCTCGAGGATGTGGCTGAGGTTGGTGCGGCCGCGCAGGAGCTTGCCGCTGCCGGTCGCCTTGAAGCGCTTGGCGGCGCCCCTGTGCGTCTTCATCTTGTTCCCCATCAGCTCTCCTCACTCTCCTCGCTGGCCTCTTCGCCACCCGCATCGATCTCGGCGGCCTGTTCTCCTGCTGTCTCGACCTCTACGACCGGTGGAACGACGTCTTGCGACCCCGAGACCGGTGATCCTGGGGCCTCTTCGGTGCCCGCCGGCTCCTCGCCGGCCTCTGCCTCCGCTGCCTTCTTGTGGTCGGCCTGGGCCTTGCGGTCCGGGCCCAGCACCATGGTCATGTTGCGCCCGTCGAGCTTCGGGAACACCTCGACCTTGCCGAGGTGACCCACCTGCTCGGCCACCTCGTCGAGGATCTTCTTGCCGAGCTCCGGGTGCTGCATCTCCCTGCCCCGGAACATGATGGTGACCTTCACCTTGTGGCCCTCGCCGAGGAAGCGCTCGACCCTGCGGGTCTTGGTGTCGAAGTCCGCATGGCCGATCTTCGGCCGGTACTTCATCTCCTTGACCACGATGTTGGTGCTCTTGCGCCGAGACTCCTTGGCCCGCTGAGCCGCCTGGTACTTGTAGCGGCCGTAATCCATGATCCGGCAGACGGGCGGTGTGGCCTTGTCGGCCACCTCGACGAGGTCGAGGCTCATCTCACGGGCCATGGACAGCGCCTCTGGCAGGGTCTTTATGCCGAGCTGGGCTCCATCGGAACCTATGAGCCGAACTTCCCGAGCGCGGATGCGGTCATTGATCCTGGGTTCGTTGCTGACCGTGGCTATCGCCGTTCACTCCTGATCAATGCGCGAATGCTCCCCGCTCTCGGTTCTTTGTCGAGGTCGTAGAGTAACAGGCGAAGTTGCCTGGTACGACCCCGCAGGCGCATCCCACCGATCGGAGCCACCCATGAGCATCTTGCCCTTACCCTTCCAGCTGCTGGGACCAGCACTGCTGAGCGCCGAGGAGGGCCTCAGGTGAGCCTCTGGACCCCCGACGGCGAGAGGCCCGTGAACCGCTCCAACAGCGCCGGGGACCCCGGCCAGCCTGCCGGAGCGGCTACCGGCCAGGAGCAGCCGGCTCCGTTCCCCGACGGTGCCTCTCTCGAAGACCTCTCGCCCGCCGAGCGCGCCAGGGCCGAGGAGATGCTCGCCCAGATGGCCGAGGTGCAGCGCCAGATCCTGGCTGCACCCGCCGCCCAGGTGGTGGCCAACCACGTGATGGGCTTCTACGAGCTGGCAGCGCTCCACCTCGCCCAGCAGGAGCCCCGGCTCGAGGAGGCACGCCTCGCCATAGACGCGATGGCCTCCGTGCTCGACGCCACAGAGGAGCGCCTCGGCGACGACGGCATGGCGCTGAGGCAGGCCCTGGGCCAGTTGCAGATGGCCTTCGTGGCGAGGAGCGAGCCGGGCGAAGGTTGAGATCGGCACCCGCCGCCGTCCCGCCAAGTGCTCGTTGTGTGTTTAGGGGGTTCCTTGCGGGTAGGGGTGGGCATGGCTACGCTCAAGTACCAATTGACAATGCCTGCACAAGCAGGCACGCCGTCGATGGCGGTGAAGGCGCAAACGAACATGTTGGGGGAAAGATGAGAATTGGTCGCAAGCTCCCGGCCGCGGTGGCGGTCATCGGCTTGGCAGCCGGGCTCACACTGGTGGGGCCAACCTCGCCTTCCGGTGCGCAGGGCACTTTGGAGATGGCCTGCGCAGGCGTGCCTGGCTCCGAAGCGGAGATCCTGATCGTGAACTCGGGCGTCTTCCCCGATGGTTACGTGCCGATCCCGGTGACCATCAACTCGAACGTTCCCGCCGACCTTCAGGCCGGTGCGTCGGGTGCCGTGTCGTTCAGCTGGACGCTGGACCCGGGCGACGTCCTCACCGACCTGGCGATCAACGTGGGCACGATCAACTCCATCGACACCAACCTCATGGACGTGAACATCAGGCAGACCGGTGCAGCCACCGGCGGTCCGTACCCGTTCCCGCCGAACACCACCCTGGTGCTGCAGCCCACTGAGAGCTTCCCGACCATCACGGCCAGCGGTCAGGTCACCGCAGGCGACGGTCCGATCAGCTACTACTTCCAGATCGGCAGGATCAACCTCGACCTCATCACCGCCGGCACCCCGCAGCTGATGGAGCTCGACTGCACTGTGCTCGGCAGCGACGGCTACATCGGCGGCACCGCCGTCAACGGCGTCGCACCGCCTCCCGGTGGTGGCAGTGGTGGTGGTAGCGGCAGCGAGAGCGGCGGCGCCAGCGCCTCCACGACCATCGGTACCGGCACCACCGGCACCGCTAGCTCGAAGGTGACCGGCTGACGCCAGCCACCACGTTCAGAGATCCGAGAGAGGCCCCGCTCCGGCGGGGTCTCTCTGCTTTCCAGGAGGCCCCGCTCCGGCGGGGTCTCTTCGCGTCTGAGGGTGCTCGCTGACTCAGGCGGAGGGGACCAGGTCGGTGGCCTCCCACCGACCCAGGTGACCCGGAACGACCACGAAGGCGACCGGGGTGCCCACCTGGATGGTGCGGCTCCCGTCGGCGATCGCCGTGCAGTGGAAGGGGTGCTCCTCGCCTGCGTCGCTGGTGACGGTGCCGTGCCCCGAGTCGTGATCGAAGGCGGTGACCATGCCGGTGGCGGCGGCTTCGCGAGCTCGCTCTGCCACGGCGCTCAGGGGACGATCTTGGCGATCGGCAGCTCGATGATGTCGGTGGCGCCCGCATCGCTCAGGGCCGGTATGAGCGTGTTGATGGTCGACTTGGCCACGACCGCCTCCACCGCGTAGCCGGCCCCGCCGTAGAGCTCGTTGACCGTGGGCGACTTCATCGATGGGAGCAGGGCGATGACGGCGTCGAGCGAGCCCGCGGGCACGTTCAGCTTCACCAGCACCTTGCCCCTGGCCTCCAGCACGCCCTCGAGGAGCGTGCGCAGCTGGGCCATGGCGTGCAGCTTGTCGGCGTCCTCGCAGGAGGCTGGGTTGGCAACCAGCTCCGTGTAGGACACGAGGATGGTGTCGATGATCTTGAGGCCTGCGGCCCGCAGCGCACGCCCGGTCTCGGTGATGTCCACGACGCAGTCGACGATGTCGGGGACCTTGGCTTCGGTGGCGCCGTAGGACAGGCGTATGTCGGCGGGCACGCCGCGGTCCTCGAAGAACCTGCGCGTCAGCTCCGGGTACTCGGTGGAGACCCTGACCCCTGCGGGCAGGTCGGCCACCTCCGAGAACGGCGAGTCGCCGGGGACGGCAACCACGATGCGCACGGGGTTCTCCGTGGCCTTCGAGTAGCGCAGCTCGCCCAGCGACGTCACCTCGCTGCTGGTCTCCTCGATCCAGTCACGGCCGGTGATGCCGAGGTCGAAGAGCCCCTCTGCCACGTAGCGCGGGATCTCCTGGGGGCGCAGGATGCGCACCTCGGCGACCCTGGGATCGTCGATGCGGGCCCTGTAGGCAACCGACGAGTCGCGGATCACCCGCAGGTCGGCCGCCTCGAAGAGATCGAGGGTCGCCTTCTCGAGCGACCCCTTGGGGAGCACCAGCCTCAGCACTCGGGAGAAGCTAGTCGGTGTGCATGGGTGGCCCTAAAACGTTGCACCGCGTGACCGGCTGGCACCCGCCCGGCTCCGCGGGAGGGCCCCGGCCGCGGCTCAGGCCTGCGCCTCTGCGGGTTCGCCCCGGATCTGGCGCAGCAGGTCTGCCATCTCGAGGACGGTCCGCGCACACTCCTCGCCGACGTTGCCGTCCTCCCCGGAGCGCTCGAGGGCCTGCTCGACGTTCTCGGTGGTGAGCACCCCGAAGACGATCGGCACACCCGTGGACAGCTGGGACTCCTGGATGCCGGCGGCGCACTGACCCGCGACGTGCTCGAAGTGGGCGGTCTCGCCGCGGATGACCGCTCCCAGGGTGATGATCCCGTCGTAGCGGCCGGTGACCGCCATAGCCCTGGCCGCCATCGGGATCTCGAAGGCCCCCGGCACCCAGACGACGGTGACGTCCTGCTCGCTCACGCCATGGGCGGCGAGACCATCACCGGCTCCGTCGAGGAGCCGGTGGGTTATCAGATCGTTGAAGCGACCGCAGACGATGCCGATGCGCGCCCCCTCGCCACGCACCTCGCCCTCCAGCCCGTGGGCCGCCCGGAAGTTAGAGGACATCGTCGAGCCCCTCCAGCAGGTGGCCCATGCGCTCGCGCTTGGCCCTCAGGTACTTGATGTTCTCCGGGTTCGGTTGGGTGAACAGCGGAGCACGCTCCACGATCTCCAGTCCGAACCCCTCGAGGCCGCCGTACTTGGCGGGGTTGTTGGTGAGGAGTCGCATGGTCGTGATCCCGAGGTCGACGAGTATCTGGGCCCCGATCCCGTACTCCCGGCTGTCCACGGGCAGGCCCAGCTCGAGGTTGGCGTCGACGGTGTCGCGGCCCTGGTCCTGCAGGCTGTAAGCGCGGATCTTGTGCCCGAGGCCTATGCCACGACCCTCGTGGCCGCGCAGGTACACCAGCACGCCCAGGTCCTCCTCGGCGATGCGCTTCATGGCCGCATCCAGCTGTATGCCGCAATCGCAGCGCAGCGAGCCCAGGACGTCTCCGGTGAGGCACTCGCTGTGCACCCGCACCAGCACGTCGTCGGTGCCCTGCACCGCTCCCCTCACCATCGCGACGTGCTGCTCGCCGTCGAGCAGCGACTCGTACACGTAGCAGGTGAACTCGCCCCACTCGGTGGGCACGCGGGCCTCGGCCACCCTCTTGATGAGCTTCTCGGTCTGGCGGCGGTACCGGATGAGCTCGGCGATGGAGACGAGCAGCAGGTCGTGCTGGCTGCAGAACTCCACCAGATCGGGCACCCTGGCCATCGAGCCGTCCTCGTTGACCACCTCGCACAGCACGCCCGCCGGGTAGAGGCCGGCCATGCGGGCGAGGTCCACCGCTGCCTCGGTGTGGCCGGCCCGCTTTAGCGTGCCGCCCGTGGAGTAGCGCAGCGGGAAGATGTGGCCGGGACGGGCCAGGTCGCCGGGGCGGGTGGCGGGGTCGATGAGCGAGCGGATGGTGGTGGCGCGGTCGCCCGCGGAGATGCCCGTGGAGGTGCCGTGCCTGTAGTCGACGCTGTAGGTGAAGGCCGTGCGCTGGGCCTCGGTGTTGGAGGAGTCGCGAACCATCAGCGGGATGTCGAGCTCGTCGAGGCGCTCGCCGGTGAGGGGCACGCAGATGACACCAGAGGTGTGGCGCACGAAGAAGGCGATGGTCTCGGGGGTGGCGACCTCATCATGGCCGCCGAGTTCGCCA
>CAYNQN010000111.1:0-5466 GCA_964399375.1 uncultured Rhabdothermincola sp.
AGCCGAACATCATCCCCTGGTCGCCCGCTCCCTGCTTGTCGAGGTCTTCGTCGGCGGCTGCGCCGCTGCGCGCCTCCTCGGAGTCGTCCACGCCCTGGGCGATGTCGGGCGACTGCTCGTCGAGGGCAACCATCACGCCCACGGTGGAGCCGTCGTACCCGTAGGACTCACGGTTGTAGCCGATGTCGTTGATCGTCTCCCGGACGATCCCTGGGATGTCGACGTAGGCCTGCGTGGTGATCTCCCCGGCGACGATGGCCAGGCCGGTGGTCACCATCGTCTCGCACGCCACCCGGCTCCAGGGGTCCTCCGCGATGAGAGCGTCGAGGATGGAGTCGGAGATCTGGTCGGCCACCTTGTCGGGGTGGCCTTCGGTGACTGACTCCGAGGTGAACGTCCAGCTGCTCAAAGGTTGCTCCTGAAGGGGTCTGTGGGCCTGGTCGGAGCCGGTGCCCCGCAGGGCTGCCGGCTGCTCAAGGTTTGCTCCTGCGCAGTGTGACCATCCGGTCGAAGATCTCCCTGGCCACGGTGCGCTTGTCGGTCAGGGCGACATCATGGCCCACCGGATCGCCGGCCGCGATGATCGTCACCCTGTTGGTGTCGTGCTCGAAGCCTGCGCCCGCCTGGCTCACGTCGTTGGCCACGATCATGTCCAGGCGCTTGTCGGCCAGCTTGCGCCGGGCGTTGGCGACCACGTCGTCGGTCTCCGCTGCGAAGCCCACCAGCAGCTGGCCTGCGGGCTTGCGCTCCGCCAGGCCCACGAGGAAGTCGTTGGTGGGCTCCAGCTCCACCGAGGCGAGGCCCTCGCCCTTCTTGATCTTGCTGGTGGCCGAGCGCACCGGGCGGAAGTCGGCCACGGCGGCCGCCATCACGATCACGTCCTGATCGGGCGCCCGTGGCACCACCGCCGCCTCCATGTCGGCCGCGCTGGTCACCTCCACCACCTCGGCCCCCGGAGGCGCTGGTCGGTCGACGGTGGTGACGAGGGTGACCTTCGCCCCCCTCGACAGCGCCTCCTCCGCCAGGGCGTAGCCCTGCTTGCCCGAGGAGCGGTTGGTGATCACCCGCACGGGATCGATGGCCTCCCTGGTGCCTCCGGCCGTCACCAGGACTCGGACCCCCTGGAGGTCCTTCGGCGCCAGCGCCGCCTCCACGGCAGCCAGCACGGCCTCGGGATCGGCCAGGCGACCCATGCCCTCGTCGCCGCCCGCAAGGCGGCCCGAGCCAGGCTGCACGACCGTCACGCCCCGCTCCTGGAGGGTGCGGAGGTTGGCGGCCACGGCGGGGTGCTCCCACATCTCGGTGTGCATGGCCGGGCAGACCACGACGGGCGCCCGGGTGGCCAGGAGGGTGGCCGTGAGCAGGTCGCCGGAGATGCCCGCCGCGTACGCGCCGATCAACCGGGCCGTGGCCGGGCAGACGAGCACGAGGTCGGCGCGCTGGCCCAGGCGTGTGTGGGGTATGACGTCCCGCTCGTCCCAAAGCGAGGTCTGGACGGGCTCCGACGCCAGGGCCGAGAAGGTGAGCTCGCCTACGAAATGGCGGGCGCCGCCGGTCATGACGGGGGCCACGTGAGCGCCGGCGTCCACGAGGCGCCTGCAGACCTCGACGGCCTTGTAGGCAGCGATGCCGCCGGTGACGCCCAACACCACCGTGCGCCCGGCAAGCGAGCCCCTGGTGTGACGGGGGTGGTCGGAGGTGGTCACCTGGAACCGCCCGGGCGACCTACTCGACCGTCTCGAGCACCTCGTCGGAGGCCTCGACCGGCTCCTCCTCGACTGGCACGGGGACGATCTTGTCGACAGCGACCTCTTCGAAGGCGATGGAGAGGGGCTTGCGCGCCACCGAGGTGACCTGGGGAGGCACTGCGGCCCCCCGGCCCTCGCCCAGCTGGCCGAAGTAGGAGTTGATCTGACGTGCACGCAGCGACGCCAGCGTGACGAGCTTGAACTTGGAGTCCACCTTGCTCAGGAGCTCCTCGATGGGAGGCTTCATCATCGAGTCGTGGAACTGCGACATTCGATCTCCAGTAAAGGCGGCAGGTGAGGACGGCCGCTCAGCCTACCAGTGCCGCTGGCCTGTCATGAAGTTCACCTGTGGTCGCGGCGCTCGCCTATTAGGCCGGCCAGCTCGGCCACGGCCTGGTCGAGGTCGTCGTTCACCACGACCACGGCCCCCAGCTCTGCCGCCTTCGAGACCTCCTCTGCCGACTTGGCGAGGCGGCGCTGCACCGACTCCTCAGCCTCGCCCCTCGAGCGCAGCCGCTGGGCCTGGACCTCGGGCGAAGGGGCCACGAGCAGGACGAGCAGGGCATCGGGTGCCGCTTCGAGCACCTGGGTGGCGCCGACCACGTCGATCTCCAGGACGAGGTCGTGCCCTGGGGGCAGCTCGGGGGTGGGGGTGCCGTAGAGGTTGCCCAGGAACTCCGCCCACTCGAGGAAGCCCCCCCGGGCGATGCGCTCCTCGAAGCGCTCACGGTCGACGAAGGTGTAGGCCTCGGCCTCGAGCTCCCCCGGCCTGGGCGGGCGCGTGGTCCACGACCGGCTGAGCCACAACCGGGGATCGCCCTCTACGAGGCGTGAGACCACCGTTCCCTTCCCGACCCCACCAGGGCCGGAGACGACGACGATCACAGGACCGCCGGATTGCTGGGAACGGCTAGCTCGAAAGCTTTTCCAGCAGGGTCTTGCGCTGCTGCTCGCCGAGGCCGCGGAGGCGCCTGTTGTCGCTGATCCCGACCTCTTCCATGGTGCGGCGGGCGATGACCTTGCCCACGCCCGGGAGCGACTCGAGCACGGAGACGACCTTCATCTTCCCGATGATGTCGTCGTCGTTGGCTTGGTCGAGCAGCTCGGCGAGGTTCACGGAGCCCATCTTGAGCTTCTCCTTCACCTCGGCTCGCGCACGCCGGGCCTCTGCTGCCTTTGCCAGCGCAGCCTGACGCTGCTCGTCTGTTAGCTGTGGCGGTAACGGCATGCTCGCACACTAGCGCGAGACCCCTAGCTGGTCAGCGATGCCGGCCGCCGCTGCTGCCGGGTCGTCGGCCCTGGTCACGGCGCGCCCGATCACGAGCATGTCGGCTCCGGCGGCTGCCGCCGAGGCGGGTGTGGCTGCCCGCGCCTGGTCGTCGACGGCCGTGCCCTGCGGGCGTATGCCCGGCACCACCGCGAGCATCCGCGGGGCCAAACGCTTGATCGATCCCACGTCCTCGGCTGCGCACACCACTCCCCCGCAACCGGCCTCGGCCGCCATGGCGACCCGGTCACCCACGACGTGCGGCGGTGCTGCGGCGTCGCTCGTGAGGACGGTGATGGCCAGGGCCGCGGGCTCGTCCATGCCACCGGCCGCTGCGCCGGCGGCAAGGCCCTCCACCCCGGCGCGGAGCATCGGGGCCCCTCCACGGGCGTGCATGGTCACGTAGCCGACACCGATGGAGCCCAGGACCCTCGCTGCACGTCCCACCGTGGTGGGGATGTCGAACAGCTTGAGGTCGACGAAGACCTCGTAGCCCTCCCGCTGCATGGCCGTGATGGCCTCGGGGCCCGCCGCGCTGTAGAGCTCGAGGCCCACCTTGGCCACCTGGAACCACGGGCGGGCCAGCCGCGCCAGGCGCATGGCCTCCACCAGGTCGTCGACGTCGAGCGCGAGTGCAAGCTTCATCTCGTCATCCTCTCAGCGGTGCGCGGAGCCGATCACATCGGCCACGCGCTCCACGCCGTGCGAGCGGCACCAGCCCTCGATCTGGGCCAGCACGCGGGCGGGGGCCCTCGGATCGGCGAAGGTCGCCGTGCCCACCTGCACGGCGGAGGCCCCGGCCATCATCAGCTCGATCGCCCCCTCGCCCGTGGCCACGCCCCCCACGCCCACCACCGGTAGGTCGGGGAGCGCCGAGCGCACGTCGAACACCGCTCGCACCGCCACGGGATGGATGGCCTGGCCCGACAGCCCGCCGCCGCCACCCCCCAGGAGAGCCCTGCGGGATTCGATGTCGATGATCATGCCGGTCACGGTGTTCACCAGCGTCACCGCCTCGGCTCCGGCTTCGTGCACGGCCCGAGCCACCGGGACGATGTCGGCGATGTTGGGTGTGAGCTTGGCCCACCTGGGCCGGCGGGCCACCGCTGTGGCACCGATGGCCTCGGCCGCAGCCACCGGGTCCTGGGCGAACATCGCCTTGCGCGAGCCCCCCGGTCCCGCCAGGTTGGGGCACGAGAGGTTCACCGCCACCGCCACCACCGCGACCGGCGCTTCTGCAAGCGCCTCGGCGGCCTGCGCGTACTCCTCGACGGTGCGACCCCAGATGCTCGCCACGACGCGCGCACCGGTGGCGACCAACCCGGGCAGGTCGGCCTGCAGCCAGTGCTGGACGCCCCGGCCCTGGAGCCCCACGCTGTTGAGCATCCCCGAGGGCGTCTCGTGGACGCGGGGCCCAGGGTTGCCCGGCCAGTCGTGGACCGACTGCGACTTGGCAACCACCGCGCCCAGCGCGCCCAGGTCGACGTAGGGGCCCAGCTCGTCGCCGTGCCCCGAGGTGCCCGAAGCGGTCATGACCGGGTTGGCGAACGACACGCTGCCCACCCGCGTGCCCATGTCGACGCTCGCCTCGGAGCGCCGGGCGCGACGGCGCCAGGATCGCCTCAACGAGGCCGACCGTGGTGCTCTTGGAGGCTGCGCACCTCCGCGGGGTGCCGTGCGCTGTCGGCCAGCCCGTTGGCGGCGGCCACCCCCGCTGCGGCCGTGGTGAGGAGGGGGACCTGGTGAGCCCCCGCAGCCGCACGTATGTAGTCGCCGTCGGCGCGTGACCCTCGCCCCCGGGGGGTGTTGAGCACCAGGTCGATCTTCCCGCTGGCGATGAGCTCTACCGCTGTGTCGCCGACCCCTGTGTCGCCGACCGCTGTGTCACCGAAGCCTTGGGCTTCGTCGCCCGGCTCGACGTCTCCCACCTTGGCGACCACCGTGGCTACGGGCACGCCGTGCGAGGACAGGTAGGCAGCCGTGCCGGAGGTGGCCGCGATCGTGAGGCCCAGCTCGGCGAACTTCCTGGCCGCCCCGAGGCCCGCCGGCTTGTCGCGGTCGGCCAGCGAGAGGAATACGGTGCCCGTGGACGGGAGCCGGGTTCCGGCCGCCAGCTGGGCCTTGGCGAAGGCGAGGCCGACGGTGGATCCGATCCCCATCACCTCACCCGTGGAGCGCATCTCGGGTCCCAGCACGGAATCGGCGTCGGGGAACCGCGAGAACGGCAGGACCGCCTCCTTCACCGAGACGTGCCCGTCACCCGTGGGGTCGGTGAGCAGGCCCTCAGATCGCAGCTCGCCGAGGGTGGCGCCCATCATCACGCGGGCCGCCACCTTGGCCAGCGGCACCCCGGTGGCCTTGGCCACGAAGGGCACCGTGCGCGAAGCCCTCGGGTTGGCCTCATCAACGTGCAGTACGCCGTGCGCGGGGGAAAGGTGTACGTGATCGAGG
>CAYNQN010000112.1:0-5442 GCA_964399375.1 uncultured Rhabdothermincola sp.
CCTGGCCCGCATCGGCGTCTGCACGATCCCCGAGGGCCGCGGGATCTTCCCCAACCTCACGGTGCGCGAGAACCTCCGCATGGTGACCTACGCCGGGATCCGCCAGCGCGACGTGGAGGACAAGGCGTTCACGCGGTTCCCGCGGCTCGGCGAGCGGCGCAACCAGCTCGCCGGCACGATGTCGGGCGGCGAGCAGCAGATGCTCTCGATGGCGCGCGGCCTGGCCGTCGATCCGTCGCTGCTGTTCCTCGACGAGCTGTCGATGGGCCTCGCCCCGCTCATCGTGGAGGAGCTCTACGAGATCGTCGGCCAGATCGCGCAGACGGGCGTGTCGATCCTCGTGGTCGAGCAGTTCGCCCGCACCGTGCTGGAGGTCGCAGACCTCGCGGCGATCATGCTCAGCGGCCGCATCACCCGCGTGGGAGACCCCCTCGAGCTGGAGGAGGAGCTCTCCGCTGCCTACCTGGGAGGCTAGGGGAGCGGCAGCAGCGCACGACATGACGCAAGCACACCAAGAAGGACTATCGGCCCACGTAACGAGTGGATGTGAGTGATGGAGAGCAACGAGCAGCGCATAGAGGAGTTCAAGAAGGAGGTCGCCGAGCTGAAGCTCCGGACCCCCGACGACGGCAACGAACGCACCTGGTTGCTGGCAGGGATCATCCTTCCCCTGCTGGGTGTGGTGGCCATCATCGTGGGCTACCTCGGGGCGTCCAGCGGAGCCTCGATCGACCAGATCCCGTACCTCATCTCGGGCGGGATCCTGGGCCTCGGCCTCATCGTCATCGGCGGAGCGCTGTTCGTGCGCTACTCGCTTACCCGCTACATGCGCTTCTGGCTGGTGCGCCTCATCTACGAGGACCGCACGCAGACCGACCGCATCGTGGACGCCCTCGAGCGCATCGAGAAGGCCAACGGCGGCAGGTAGGCCAGGGGCCCCTCGCCGGGCGCCTGGAGGTGTGGCACCGTGGCACCGTTGAGGCCACCTTCGTCTCCCGGTAGGGGTTCGCGCCCCGCGGTCGCCCTCGTCACGGGTGCGGCCAGCGGCATGGGCCGGCTCACCGCCTGGCGGCTCGCCGCCGCCGGCACCCAGGTGGCCGCGCTCGACGTCGACGTGACAGGCCTGGAGCACACCTCACGGCGCGTCCCGCAGGTGCGGCCCTTCGTCTGTGACGTGCGCGACGTCGAAGCGGTCGGTCGCGTCGTCGCCCAGGTGGAGGGCGAGATGGGGCCCCTCGACAGGGTCGTTAACGCTGCTGCCATCGCCGTGGCCGGCCCGCTGGCCACCCAGCCTGTGGCCGACATCCACCGGGTGGTGGAGGTCAACTACTTCGGCCTGGTGAACGTGACCAAGGCGGTGCTCCCCGGGCTCCTCGAGCGGGGGGCGGGCGAGCTGGTGCAGTTCGGCTCGCTGGCCGGGTGGGTGCCCAGCCCCTACTTCGGGGCCTACTCGGCGGCCAAGGCCGCCGTGGTCTCGTTCACCGAGACCCTGGCCCACGAGATCGCCGGTAGCGGGGTGCGCATCGTCTGCGTGTGCCCGCCCATGGTCGAGACGCCCATGCTCGACGAGTTCCGCGACCAGGGCCCACCCGGCTTCGAGAAGATGCCCGGCATCCGCCCCGAAGAGGTCATCGACTCAATCGACGAGGCCCTGGCCACCGGGAAGCTCTTCACCTTCCCGGGCCGGGGTACGTCGGTGGCCTGGCGCCTCCGCCGCTTCGCTCCCAAGGTGCTCTGGAACCGCATAGACGCGATGGGCCGCAAGGCCGCCTCCGCCTGAGCGCTATCGCCTGAGCCCTCCCCAGGCTCGTCTCGCCTCCCTGCGCTCAGATCGCGCCGGATTCTTGAGAGATTTCTTGCCGTTTCCAAGCTCAGGTACTTCTGGGTACATGTGAACCCTGTCGACAGATGAAATCCTGTCGGCTTCGGCTTGACGAATGACAACTGTCTGAACCGGACCAGAGGGTTCTGGCTGATTCACAGGGATCTTATGGGAACTATGGGGCTCTGAGTCGTCCACCTTGTGTTTCAACCTGCCAAGTCAAGCTATGTCGAAAGCAAGGAAATCACCGTGAGCTACTAGCATGTGAGTTGGTAGATGGTTACAGTCTCCCTGTGCTGATCCAAGGCTAGATATCGGGCAAAGGGGGGCCGGCCATGCCTCTGAACATCGATGACCTGCGGTCCTTCATACTTGTGACGAACGAGCGTTCGGTGACCGGTGCCGCCGCGAAGCTGAACGTCACCCAGCAGTCGGTGTCGGAGCGGATCCGCCGCCTGGAGGCCCGCCTGGGCACCCAGCTCTTCGACCGGCGACCCCACGGCATGCAGCCGTCGCCCGCCGGCTTCCGGTTCCTTCCCTACGCCACCCAGGCGGTGGCTCTGCTCGACCAGGCCGCCGCCGTGATCGGCGACGACGACCTCATCCGGACCCTGGTGCAGCGCGACGTGTCCAGCGCCGTGCTGCCCTTGCTCGGTCAGCTCGCCGACGACGACCACGTGAAGATCTCCATCACCGACGACGGCGAGGAGGCGATCGTCGCCTCCCTCAAGGCTGGGGATGCCGACATGGGCATCGGCGTGTTCAACGGCCTTCCCGCTCCCAGCCAGGTAGCTCCCGGTGGCTCCCGCCAGCGCAAGGCGCAGGGTGCCAACGGCGCCGGCCGCGGCGGGAAGCCCGCTGCCGGCGGTGCTGACGCCTCGGGGGATGCCGCTCCGGGGCCTGCTGATGGCGCCCGCCTCGCTCCGGCAGAGGTGGCGGTGGTGGCCGAGGGCGTGTTCTCGGACCCGCTCATCTGGGTGGTCCCGCCGGACCATCCGCTGACGCGGCGGGCCCGGGCGCTCTCGGTGACCGAGCTGATGCCGTCGCCGGGCAACGGCTCCGGCTCGCACGGGGTTTCCTCGGAGCTCGCCGGTGTGCGCGTGGGTACACGGTCGTCGCTCGAGTCCGAGCTCTCCGAAGGGCACCTCGTGCAGCTGCCCGTCGACCAGCCCGGCTGGGTGGTGCCCATCTCCATCGCCTTCCGCTCCACCGAGTCCGACCGCCCGGCGCTCGACGCCGTGCGCAGCGCGCTGCGGGGTGCCCACGACCTCGCCGGCACCGATCGATCCATCTGAGCGAGACGAAGAGAACCAGTTCGAAGAGAAGAGATCAGTCACTCAAGAGCAAGTAGCAGTCAACAGGGGGGTTCCATGAGTTCATCGTTGGTTGGAAGTGCGCGCGGCGCGGCCGCGTCTGTGCACATGAAGAGGTGGCGATTCGCCACGGTCGCGCTGCTGGTGCTGGCCATGGTGGGCTCGCTGCTCGCGCTGGCTGTCCCGCCGCCGTCGGTGGCCGGCGCGCAGGGGTCGTCGGGGGTGACGACCGAGACGGAGTTCCCGACTGACTGCATCGGCGTCGCTATCGGGCAGCGCCAGCCGGAGACGAACTCGATGGGGTTCTCGGTGACGGCGCCGCCGACGGTGGATCCAGGAGGCGTGTTCACGGTGCGGGTGGCACCGAAGGAGTCCTCGTTCCCGGACAAGAAGGCCAGCGTCATCGGTGTCGTGCCGGTGCACTACCTGCAGAACATCAACTTCATGTACGAGCTCCCGTCGAACGCTTCGGTGGAGTCGGTGTCGATCGTGCCCGGCACCGGGTTCGGCACTACAGGCACCCCGAGCGTCGCTGTGAACGCCGTTAGCTACACCCCGGGACGGATCGTCCTGTTCGTACCGATGGTCCCCAAGAACCCCGTAGGCGAGGATCTATCCACGCCGTTCCAGCTCCCGGCCATCGACATCACATTGCGCGCGACCGGTGAGATCGGCTCGAGCATCGTGACCCGAGTGGCGGGCAGCAACGAGGCCACCTCGGGCTACGTGTTCCAGGCCTCTTCGGTGGCCATGGCTGACGTGCGCTGCTGGCCCGCCGGTGAGGTCCAGGCGCCGGCCATGTCGTCCACCTCGATCGTCCCGTCTTCGACCACGTTCCCGACCGCAACGACGCTCACAGTCGATCCCACCGTCATCGTCGGTGGCACCCAAGCCACCCTGAGCGCAACGGTCACCGCGGAGGTCGGTTCGCCCACCGGGGCGGTCAAGTTCACCGATGGCAGCACCATCCTGGGCCTCGCCGAGGTCAACGCTGCCACCCACACCGCCACCCTGGTCGCCACGTTGAGCAACCTCGGACCGAGATCGATCACCGCTTCCTACTTGGGGGCCCCGAGCTACGAGGCCTCCTCTTCTTCGGCGGCTGTCGTGGTGACGAACCCAGCAGATCGTCATCCGGTACAGGTGACGGTGACCCCCGCCAACGCCCAGCCCAATGCTGGCAACAACACCTCGGTGACGGTCGCCGTGAGCCCTACCGGAACTCAGACGATGGTACCCACCGGCCTGGTCAAGCTATACGCCAACGGCTTGCTCGTAGGGAGCAGTGCGCTGTCTGGGGTCGGTTCGGCGACGTTCTCGGTTTCCACCGTGACGAGCTCGGGCGTTCGGCTCTGGGCCGAGTACGTGGGCGACCCCGCCTACTTTCCGGCCAACGGGTCGGCTTCCATAGCGGTGCTCCTGGCGACGGGTGCCCTTGGTGCCGGTATCAGTCAGGCGGTCACGGGCAACACGGGGAGCACCTCGATCACGCTGAATGGCGTGGTGAGCGGTGTGCCTGGTGGGTCGATTCTCAACAGCTCCTTCCGGACCGACGGCACCGGCAAGCAGACCCTGGCCGGTGTGCTCGTGTTCCCGTCGTCGACTATCAACGTGGCTGGCGGTACCATCACTGGCCAGCTCGCCCAGGCCGGTCCCTCGACGGGTCAGATCGCCGCTGGCGCTAACGCGGCTGCTTCGCTGAGCACTCAGCTGTTCTTCCGGGTGACGGGCGCTGATCTTGGGTCGGGTCCGGTCGACTTCAAGTCCGGCTGCGCCATCGGCCCCTTCGACGTGAACCTCACCGGCACCCGCACCGGCACGAACGGCGATCTCGTGTTGAGCCAGTCGGGCTTCGCCGTGCCGTTCGCAGCCGAAGGTTCGTGCGTCACTACGGCCGGCACCTCGCTGTCCGAGCCCATCGGAGCCCGCTTCGCTGGAGGCGGCACCAGTCTCGCGCTCAAGCTCACCCCGCCAGCAGCAGCTGCCGTGGTGAACATCGCTCCCGTCACCGTCACACCCGGTGGCGGAAGCTTCTATGGCCAGCCAGTCACCATGTCCACGACGATCACCCGTGCAGACGGCGTCACCTTTGCTGCTGCGCAACCGGGAAGGATTGACTTCTATACGGGCTCTACCCTCATCACGTCCGTCAACACCACCGGCGGCGCTGGCCTGAGCAAGTCAGCGATCGTATCCGCTCCGACGGATACGATCATCGCTGCGGTGCCGGGCTTGCCCCCACTGCCAGAAGGCGCCAACCAGGTCTGGGCGCAGTTCGTGCCAAATAACCAGAACAAGTCCGCCTAC
>CAYNQN010000113.1:0-421 GCA_964399375.1 uncultured Rhabdothermincola sp.
GACGGCGAGGCGCTCTCGACCCTGGTCGTCAACAAGATCCGCGGCACCTTCAAGTCGGTCGCCGTCAAGGCCCCCGGCTTCGGTGACCGCCGCAAGGCGATGCTGCAGGACATGGCCATCCTCACCGGTGGTCAGGTCATCTCCGAGGAGGTGGGCCTCAAGCTCGAGAACACCTCGGTCGACCTGCTCGGCTCGGCTCGCAAGGTGGTCATCACCAAGGACGCCACCACCATCGTGGAGGGTGCGGGCTCGTCCGACGAGGTGAGCGGTCGCATCGCCCAGATCAAGCGTGAGATCGACGACACCGACTCCGACTGGGACCGCGAGAAGCTCCAGGAGCGGCTGGCCAAGCTCTCCGGCGGCGTTGCCGTCATCAAGGTGGGCGCCGCCACAGAGGTGGAGCTCAAGGAGAAGAAGCACC
>CAYNQN010000113.1:431-5406 GCA_964399375.1 uncultured Rhabdothermincola sp.
CTCGATGGCGGCACGGGTCGCCGAGAGGAGGGTGTCGTGGCCGGCGGGGGAACCGCCCTGCTGCGCAGCCGCCCCGCGGTGGCCGGGCTCGTGGACTCACTCGAGGGCGACGAGGCGACCGGCGCTCGCATCGTGCACCGCTCGCTGGAGGCTCCGGCCAGGCTCATCGCCGACAACGCCGGGTTCGAGGGAGCGGTCATCGTGCAGCAGGCCGAGGCGGAGACGGGCTCCAACGGCTTCAACGCCGCCACCGGCGAGTTCGTCGACCTGCTCAAGGCCGGCGTGATCGACCCCGCCAAGGTGACCCGCGCTGCGCTGCAGAACGCCGCTTCCATAGCGGCTCTCTTGCTGACCACCGAGACCCTCGTGGCCGACAAGCCCGAGGAGGTCGACGCCGCCGCCGCTGCTGCCGCCATGGGCGGGGGCATGGGTGGCATGGGCGGGATGATGTAAAGAGCTTCCCGCTCTCGAGCACTGGAACGGCCGGTCCCTCGGGGCCGGCCGTTCTCGTTCTCGCAGAAGTTCGCTCGCCCGTCGCTCAGGTGCCGGAGGAGTAGGGAGGCCTTGCGTCGATCGCGCCGTCGCCATCGTCCCCATCGCCCGGCTGGTCCTGAGCGGGCTCCTCGTCGGCGGTGCTGTCGAAGAGGTTGCCCCGGGCAGGGCGCTCGAACCCCATGATCGAGACGATCCTGGCCACGGCGGTGACCAGGAACACCTGGCCCACGATGGCCTCCATCACCGCTGCCGACTGGCCCACGTCGGTGGCCGGGACGTAGTCGCCGTAGCCCAGCGTGGTGAGGGTGACGAAGCTGAAGTACTGGAACTCGCCGCCGTCGGTGCCGATGTGGTGGGCGAAGAAGGGGACCCCCTCGACCGCGTGGATGAAGCGGAAGACGGACGTGAAGAACAGCCCGATGAACAGGTAGGCCGTCACCCCCGCGGCCAGGGTGTTGATCGTGACCTTCCGGTGCCGGAAGGTCTGGCGCATGATCGCAGGCTCCGCGAGCAGCACCAGCCCTGCGGTGAGGGCCGAAGTGGTACCCAGGAGAAGCTGGGTCTGCTCGCCGCGCGCGGCCATGGCGGTGGCGGCGAGGAGCCAGCCGGCAGCGGCGATGATCACGAGCACCGTGGCCGTGCGGAGGAAGTGCTTGCTCACCTGAGAGCGGTGGAAGGCGAGGATGATGGTCGCTGCGAGCAGGGTGTTGGTGAACAGGAACCCCCAGTGGTAGCTGTCGGCCACCGGGAAGCTCACGACGGTCAGCAGTGCGAGCACGAAGACGGGAACGAAGCTCTCCCGCCCGAAGAGGTCGTGACGGAGCTCGTCGGAGAGCGGCTCGCGCCGGCGAGGTCCTAGTGTCCTTATCGAGCGACGGGCGTGGTCCTCTGGCACGGCGCGAGCGTACGCTGCGGTGGTGCGACGAGGGGGTGACCAGGAGATCCCCAAGCCCACGGCCCACAGGCCAGGGCGCCCGGCGCCGTGGTGGGACCTGGGGCCCGACCGCCCACCCCTCTCGCTCGATGTTGTCCGCCAGGCGTTGCGCTCGGCTCCCGCACCTCTCCACGTGACGTCGGAGGGCCGCAGCGCCAGGCCCTCCGCGGTGCTCGCGGCGCTCTACGAGAGCTCGGCCGACGGGAGCCTGCGGGTCGTGCTCACGAGGCGAGCCCAGCACCTGCGCTCGCACCGGGGCGAGGTGAGCTTCCCGGGCGGGGCCCAGGAGCCAGGCGAGGAGCCTCTGGCGGCGGCCCTGCGCGAGGCGCGCGAGGAGGTGGCCCTGGATCCTGAGAGCGTGGAGGTGATCGGCGAGCTCGACCACCTCCAGACGTTCATGAGCCGCTCTCACATAGCGCCCTTCGTGGGCGTGCTCCCGTCGGGGCTCCCCGAGCTGGCGCCCAACCCCTCCGAGGTCGAGCGGATCCTGCACGTCTCCCTCGACGAGCTGATGCTCCCCGAGGTCTACCGGGAGGAGCGCTGGGGGGTGCCGCCACTCGACCACCCGATGCACTTCTTCGAGCTGGTGGGCGACACGATCTGGGGGGCCACGGCGCGCATGCTGGTGAACCTCCTGGCCATCGTCACCGGCACGCAGTGGAGGGAGACCGAGGGGCCCCGGCACGGCGGGTAGCGTGTGGCCATGCCCACGCTCAGCTTCGAGGCCGACACCCAATCAGAGCTGGTGAGCCAGGTGAAGCGCTGGCTCGCCTCCACCGAGGCCAGCCAGGACGGCTCGCTGTCGATGAGCCAGGCCATCACCCAGGGGGCCGGTGTCACCAAGGACGCCCTCCGGATAATCGCGGCCGCTGCCCCCAAGCCGGTGGCCCAGAACGACCTGGTGCGCTCGCTCACCGACATGGGCTACAAGGCCACCGACGCCACGTCGCAGGCCCTGGCCCAGGGCCTGGGGAGCGTGGAGTCGCTAACGGGGGGCAGCGTGCTGCGCCAGGTCACCAGGAAGGGCCGCGACGTGGGCTACCAGATGAGCGGTGCCGTGGCCAAGCAGGTGCTCAAGACCCTCAGCCGCTCCTGATCCACGCTCGCTGCCCTGCGGTTCGCAGGGGTCGTGCCCGCCCGGTCGAGCTCTGGGCCGGGCCTGATCCGGCCGGTTCCCCGCCGACCTAAACTGGTTTCCTTCGTCTGAGGGAGGCACCGCGTGGCCGAGGTAGAGATCGGGATCGGCAAGGCGGGTCGCCGTGCCTACTCGCTCGACGAGATCACCATCGTCCCCAGCAGGCGGACCCGCGATACGCGCGACGTGGACATCAGCTGGGAGATCGACGCCTTCACCTTCGAGCTGCCGCTCATGGCGGCCGCAGCCGACTGCGTCACCAGCCCCGCCACCGCCGCTGAGGTGGGTCGCCTGGGCGGGGTGGGGGTGCTCAACCTGGAGGGTCTGTGGACCCGCTACGAGGACCCCGAGCCCTTCTTCGAGGAGATCGCCGGGCTCCCGGCCGAGAAGGTCACCGCCAGGCTGCAGGAGGTCTACGCCACACCGGTCGACCCTGAGCTGGTGGTGGAGCGCATCGGCAGCCTCCGGGCGGCCGGCGCCGTGTCGTGCGGTGCCGTCACGCCCCAGCGGGCCGCCCAGCTCGCCCCACTGCTCCTCGACGCCGAACTGGACCTCCTGGTCATCCAGGGCACGGTCGTGTCGGCCGAGCACGTCTCGCGCAGCGGCGAGCCGCTCAACCTCAAGCAGTTCGTGCGAGAGCTGGAGATCCCCGTGGTGGTGGGGGGCTGCGCCAGCTACCAGGCCGCGCTGCACCTCATGCGCACCGGGGCCGCCGGGATACTCGTTGGGGTGGGGCCCGGGCAGGCCTGCACCACCCGTGAGGTGCTGGGCATCGGCGTGCCGCAGGCAACGGCCGTGGCCGACGCTCGGGCGGCGCGCATGCGCCACCTCGACGAGACCGGCGTCTACGTGCACGTGATCGCAGACGGTGGGATGGCCACCGGGGGCGACATCGCCAAGGCGGTGGTGTGCGGTGCCGACGCGGTCATGATCGGCTCGCCGCTGGCCTCCGCCTTCGAGGCTCCCGGCAGGGGCGTCTACTGGGGGATGGCGAGCGCCCACCCAACCCTTCCCAGGGGTTCCCTGGTGCGGACCCCGCCCCGGGGCAGCCTGAGCGAGGTGCTCGTGGGCCCGGCCCACGGCGACGACGGCCGCATGAACCTGTTCGGCGCGCTGCGGGCCTCCATGGCCACCTGCGGTTACGAGTCGCTGAAGGAGCTCCAGAAGGCCGAGGTGATGCTCGCCCCCTCGGCGCGCACAGAGGGCAAGGCTCGCCAGCTGTCGCAGGGGGTCGGGATGGGGCGAGACCTTGCCTGAAGCCGGACCCCCCCTCGACGCCATCCAGCCCGACACCATCTTGGTCGTCGACTTCGGGGCCCAGTACGCCCAGCTCATCGCCCGCCGGGTGCGCGAGCTGAACGTCTACAGCGAGATCGTCCCGTCGAGCATCACCGCCGCCGAGCTGGCCGAGCGGGCGCCCTCGGGGGTGATCTTCAGCGGTGGGCCCAAGTCGGTGCACGTCCCCGGGGCCCCGGTGATCGACCCCGGCGTCTACGAGACCGGCATCCCGGTGCTGGGCATCTGCTACGGGGCCCAGCTCCTGGCCCAGCAGCTGGGCGGCGTGGTGGGCGGCACGGGCGTGGGGGAGTACGGCAAGGCCGATCTGGAGGTGCTGGCCGACGGCCTGCTGTTCGCCGGCCTCCCCCGGCACCAGCAGGTGTGGATGAGCCACTTCGACTCCATCACCCAGGTGCCCGACGGCTTCGAGGTGACCGCCATGACAGGCGCCGTTGCCGTAGCTGCCCTGGAGGACCCCGACCGTGCGCTCTACGGCGTGCAGTTCCACCCCGAGGTGGTCCACACGCCACACGGCATGGAGCTGCTCCGGCGCTTCGTGTTCGATGCCTGCGGGTGCGAGCCCAGCTGGACGATGAGCTCGGTCATCGAGACTTCGGTGGCGGCCATCCGCGAGCAGGTGGGCTCGGGCCGCGCTATCTGCGGGCTCTCGGGTGGGGTCGACTCCGCCGTGGCCGCCGCCCTGGTGCACAAGGCCATAGGCAGCCAGCTCACCTGCGTGTTCGTCGACACCGGCCTGATGCGGGCCGGCGAGGGCGAGCAGGTGGTCGAGGCCTTCCAGGCCAGCCAGGGCATAGAGCTGATCCACGAGCGGGCCGCCGACGCCTTCTTCGAGCGCCTGGCCGGCATCGTCGACCCCGAGGAGAAGCGCAAGACCGTCGGCGAGCTGTTCATCCGCATCTTCGAGCGCAGCGCCGGGGGCCTCACCGACGCCCGCTTCCTGGTGCAGGGCACCCTGTACCCGGACGTGATCGAATCGGGCACTGTGGAGGCGGCCAAGATCAAGAGCCACCACAACGTGGGTGGGCTGCCCGACGACATGGACTTCGAGCTGGTCGAGCCGCTGCGCAACCTCTTCAAGGACGAGGTGCGTCGGGTGGGCGAGGAGCTGAGCC
>CAYNQN010000114.1:0-2937 GCA_964399375.1 uncultured Rhabdothermincola sp.
GTCGGCCACGCCGGCGCAGTCGAACATGCCGAGCATCCCGGCCACGGTGGGCGCCGCGCACACCTGCTCGGGGCTCACCTCCTTGCGGAACTGCGCCCTGGGGTTGCGGGCACCGTTGTGGTGGTTCTTCGAGGCGATGTGGGCAAGCACCTGGCGCAGCTCGGCCTCGTCCACCCCGTAGCGCTTGGCGTAGGCGGGGGCCACCATCGAGAACATGGCAGCTGCGGTCAGGTTCCGGGCGGTCCCGTCGTTGGGTATGGGGAAGGCGTTGAGGCCCTGGTAGCCCGAGTCCTTCACCTTCTCCACGCCGATGGCCATGGCCACGTCGTAGGCACCGCTGGCCACCGCGTACGACGCCTGGCGCAGTGCCTCCGAGCCCGTGGCGCAGAAGTTCTCCACCCGGGTCACTGGCTTGCCCTGCAGCTGGAGCGGCCGGGCGAGCGTGATGCCGCTCATTCCCGACTGCGCAGTGCCCAGCCAGTAGGCGTCGACGTCTTCCTTGCGGATGCCGGCCGAGGCGAAGGTCTCGGTGGCGGCGTCCACCAGCAGCTCGTCGGCGCCCTGCGCCCAGTTCTCGGTGAACGGCGTGCAGCCCATCCCGACGATGGCCACCTGGTCCTTGATGCCGTGCGAGCTCATGAGGGGTCCCCCGTTGCGCGCACGGGGCGCGCCTTCCAGAAGTAGTTGTGGATGCCGTCGGTCGTGCCGAGCTTGCGGAAGGTCATCTCCACCCTTCCGCCGATGGCCACATCGGCCTCGTCCACGTCGGTCAGCTCCACGGGCAGGCGCCCGCCGCCGTCGAAGTCGACCACGGCAAAGATCACCGGGGGGCTGGGCGAGTAGGCGAGCCGATCGATGGTGAAGGTCACGATGGTCCCCTCCACGTCGGCCATGGCCACGGGCTCCATGTCGTCCACCGCACCGCCCACCATCGACACCCTGCTGGGGGGCAGGTGGATGGCCTCGCTGGTGCGATCCTTCGAGCCCACGAAGCCGTACTTCCAGTCGATGCTGCGGCCCGCTGCCGAGGCCGACATGCGCGCCGGCTCGGGGCGCCTGGGGGGCTCCAGGGTGAGGTTCCCCCTCCAGGTGAGGAACTTCGCGTACGAGACCTTCCCCGCCGAGGCCACCTGCTCGGCCACCGTGCGAGCGGGCCGGTAGGAGGATATGGCCTCGGTGGTCCGGAAGATCCCGACGTCTGCACCGTCGGCCAAGGAGATGGCGGCTATCACCTGGCCTGGCTGGGCCTCGTCGAGCGTGGCGGCGAGCAGCAGCGACGGGTGGGCCGCACCGGTCCAGCCGATGGTCCCGGCCAGGTCGTCCACCAGGGCGCCGTCGGCAACGCCGAGGCGACGGCCAAGAGACCGCAACGCCCGGGAGTGGGGGCCGGCCAGCACCACCCGGTCCACCTGCTCCGCCGTGACGCCGGCCGACTTGAGCGCCCTGTCCCAGGCCTCCTGGCCGAGGGGCACGTAGCTCACCTCGCCGAACTTCTCGTCCCAGCCCTTCGAGCGATCCTCGCCGGGGGTGCGCCAGCGGTCGAGGAACTCGGCGGTCACCGAGGCCCCGCCAAGGAAGTCGGCGATGACCGTGGGGGTCGTGGGATCGGAGGCGTCCTCGTCTCCGGAGCCCACCAGCAGGGCCACGCCGGCATCGCCCCCGGCCGACTCCTCGGCGCTGGCCGGCAGGCCTCCCCGGATGTCGGCTGCGACCACCAGCACCGTGCCCTGTCCGTCGAGGGCGGCGCGCAGCGCTCCCGAGCGCACCGCTCCTCCCATGTCGAAGGCCGGCACGTCGGCATCGAGGCGCAGGGCGGCGTGGATGGCGGTGGCGTTGGTCTTGTCGACGTAGGCAGGGGTGACGGTGGAGAAGTAGAGGGCGTCGGGAGCGTCCGGCCCGGCTTGGGCGACGGAAGCGAGCGCCAGGCGAGCGGCCTCCACTCCCATGGTGGTCGTGTCCTCGTCGTAGGAGGCGACAGCACGTGTCCCCTTGCCTCCCCCGGTCCCCAGGAAGGCCCGGATCTCACCACGATCGAGCCTGCGGAAGGGCACGTGAGCGCCGTAGCCGATGATCCCTCGCATGGGCCCAGCCTACCGCCCGCTTCCTGACGACCCGTCAGAACATGGCCCGTGCTCCCGTACGATGGCGGCCGTGAGCTCCGACCAGTCTCAGAGGGATCCCGGCCTCATGTGGCTCGGCGAGGTGGCCAACGCCGCCGCCCAGAAGTGGGGCAAGCCCCTGGAGGGCATCCGGGTGCTGGCCGCCGAGCAGATGCAGGCCCTCCCCTTCGGCACCCAGCTCATGGCCCGCCTGGGGGCCGAGGTGGTGAAGGTGGAGCACCCCGTGGCCGGCGAGTCGGGCAGGGGCGCCCTGCCGGCCATGGACGACCCCGAAGGCCGCCGCACTGGTGCCACGTTCCTGCGCAACAACCTGGGCAAGCGCAGCGTGGGCATCGACCTCAAGTCCGACAGGGGCCGCGAGCTGTTCCTGGCGCTCGCCCCCCGCTTCGACGTGGTGGCCGAGAACTTCAAGCCAGGCACCATGGACCGGCTGGGCCTCGGGTATGCCGACGTGTCGTCGGTGCACCCCGCCGTCGTCTACCTGTCGATCTCGGGCTTCGGGAACCCCGTGCGGGAGGGGCTCGACCCCTCCCCCTACGCCGGCTGGCCCGCCTACGCCTCCATCGCAGAGGCCATGTCGGGCCTCTACGAGTTCAAGCGGCCCGACGACGGGCCTCCCACGGCTAGCCCCGCGGGCGCCCTGGGCGACATCAGCACAGCTCTGTTCGGTGTGATCGGCGTGCTCGCCGCCCTGCGCCAGCGGGACCGCACTGGCGAGGGCTCGTACATCGACATCAGCTGCTCGGACGCTGTGGTGGCCTCGTCGTGGTCGAGGGCGACCGGCCTCCTCAACGAGGACAAGCTGCAGCACAGCGAC
>CAYNQN010000114.1:2947-5364 GCA_964399375.1 uncultured Rhabdothermincola sp.
ACGTCGACGTGGCCATGCTCGACTCGATGATCGCCATGACCGACCTCATCACCAACTTCTGGTCGCTGGGCGAGCGGCGACGGGGGCCGGGCGGCGTGATCATGGACGGGTTCCGGGCGAGCGACGGCTGGTTCGTGGTGCAGGTGGCGAGGGAGCACCAGTTCGAGCGGCTGGCGGCCATCGTGGAGGCCCCCGAGTGGCTGGGCGACGAGCGGCTCTCCACCCGCGACGGCTGGAGGGAGCACCTGGAGGACCTCATCCGGCCCCCCGTCGAGGCCTGGGCGGCCAACCGCACCATGCTCGAGGCGTGCAGCCAGCTGTGCGACGCCGGCATCCCGGCCGGGCCCTGCTTCGACGCCCCCGACGTGATCTCCGACCCGCACGTGGCGGCTCGCCGGATGATGGTGGCCATGCCCAGGGTCGACGGCCGCAAGATCGACGGGGAGGATCAGCCTGTGCTCATCCCCGGGAACCCCATCAAGCTGTCGAAGATGGCCGAGGGACCCGAGACCCGGGTCCCGTGGATCGGCGAGCACACCAGCGATGTGCTGGCCGAGGAGCTGGGGATGGGCGACGAAGAGCTGGCAGAGCTGCGGGCCAGCGGAGCGATCAGCTAGCCGTCTCCCGGGAGCGGCGCAGCACCACGTTGCTCCGCTCGATGTCGGGAAGGCGGTGGACCTCCCGCCACGGAGCACCGGGGACTATGCCCTCGGCCTCCACCTGATCGGTCACGTCGAAGTCGACGTCGCCCGGCCAGGCCTCGACCACGCCGACCAGGGAGGTGAGCGAGGCGTATCCCGCACGCACCAGCCCGGCGTCGGTGTCGGGGGCGTCCACCTCCTCCTCCACCGATTCGAACTTGAACTGGAGGCGCCCGTCGGTGGGAGCGGTCATGGCGGCCCGGACCTCACCGAAGGGGGCGAGCCGAGCCCAGCGCACGTCGAGCACCTCTTCGCGCGGCCTGTTGGGCACGTTGAGGTTGAGCGCCGACCTGGGTGGGGCGTCGATCAGCAGGGCCAGGGTCTCGGTGGCGATGGCCGCCGCCGTGTCCCAGTGCCATGGGTCGTTCCACTGGAGGCTCACGGCCAGGCCCGACCACCCGAAGTTCTGGGCCGTCAGCACCGCGCCCACGGTGCCCGAGTGGAGGATGGCTCGGCCCGAGTTGCCCCCGGGGTTGATGCCCGAGACCACGAGGTCGGGCTCCTTGCCGAAGGCCCCGAGAGCGGTGGCCAGCACCGCCAGGCCGGGAGGGCCGTCGAGCGCCCAAGCCTCGGCCTCGTCATAGCCGGGGATGTCGACCCTGCTGACGCTTATGTGCTCGTTGGGGTTGATGCGCCCGATGCTGGCCCCCGAACCGCTCCAGTCGCGGTCGGGCGCGACCACCATCACCTCGTGACCGGCCTCCACCAGGGCGCCGGCCATCACGTGGAGGCCCTCAGACTCGATTCCGTCGTCGTTTGTCAGCAGGATCCGTTGCGGTCGCACGGTCCAAGGCTAGGGGACCGCTGTGACAGCCGGATACCTCAGGTCGCCGGCAGCACCGAGTGCAGCGGCGTGGGGACGACCTTTGTGAAGCGGTAGAGGAACGCCGCCATGGCCTGGCGGGCCAGGTCGTCGTCGGGCTTGTAGAGGTTCCCCTCGTAGCCCTCCGAGATGCCGGTGTCGGCCATCCAGGCGATCTGCGGGCAGAACGGATGATCCGTGGGGACGTCGTTGAAGGGAGCGGTTGCGCACACGGGGGGCGTGGTCTCGGGGTTGCCCAACCTGTAGAGGAAGGCGCTCATGGCCTGGCGAGAGAGGCCGAGGTCGGGCTTGTAGAGGTTCCCCTCGTAGCCCTCCGAGATGCCCTCCGCCTTCATCCAGGCGATCTCACCGCAGAAGGGGTGGTCGGTGGGCACGTCGTTGAAGGGAGCCGTGTCGCACTCGGGCTTCTCGCCCTCGGGGTAGCCGTAGAGGCGGTATAGGAAGGCGCTCATGGCCTGACGGGTGAGCGTGGCGCTCGCCTGGAACGTGTTGTCGTCGTAGCCGTGGGTGATGCCGCTGAGCACCAGCCACTGGATCTCGGCAAAGAAGGGGTCGCCGGGTGAGAGGTCGTTGAACACGTTCTGGTACGCCATCACCATCACGTCTGCCGACGGGGTCGACGGCTCGCTCAGGCCAAGGGCGTTCCTGGCCTGCACCGTGAAGCTGTACTGGCCCGGCTGCAGGCCGATCACGTCGACCGCCGTGACATGGGCGGAGGTCTCCACGGTTGCTCCGCCCGGCTCCGCCGTGACCACGTAGCCCGTGATGTCGAAGCCGCCGTCGTACTCGGGCGCGTCCCACGCCACGATGGCCTGGCCCGAACCCGGCACCGCCACGAGGCCCGTGGGTGCGCCGGGAACCGAGGAACCCTCGGGCACCACCAGGATGGTGGC
>CAYNQN010000115.1:0-4379 GCA_964399375.1 uncultured Rhabdothermincola sp.
CGCTTCGAAGCCGGCACCAGGGCCGTGGCCATGGCGATGGCCGAGGCGCGGGGGTCCTCGAACACGCCCATCGGCCCGTTCCAGAACACCGTCGCCGCCTCCTCGATCACATCGCCGAAGGCCGCCGCCGAGCCGGGCCCGATGTCGAGGCCCTTCCACCCGTCGGGTACGTCGGCTCCCACCTGACGGACCTCTCCCCCGGCGGAGGGATCCCCGATCACACCTCCCGGCCCCAGCGCCGTGAGGTCACTGGGCAGGTGCAGCTTCGAGCCCTCACGCTCCAGGAGCTCCCGGCACACCTCCACCATGTCGCGCTCCACCAGCGAGTCGCCGATGGCGTGGCCCTGGGCGGCCAGGAAGGTGAAGCACATCCCCCCGCCGATCACGATGGAATCGGCAACGCGCAGCAGCGCATCGATGACGCCGAGCTTGTCGGACACCTTGGCGCCGCCGAGGATGCACACGAAGGGACGGGCGGGATCGCTGCGCAGCGGCAGCAGCACCTCGATCTCGCGGGCGAGCAGGCGCCCGGCAGCCGAGGGAAGGAAACGGGGCGGCCCCACGATGGAGGCGTGCGCGCGGTGCGACGCCCCGAACGCATCGTTCACGTAGAGGTCGTGGCCCTCGACGAGGCGCTCCACGAAGGCCGGATCGTTCCCCTCCTCTCCCGCATCGAACCGCAGGTTCTCCAGCAGCTCGACGCCGGGGGCGAGCTCGGCGAGGATCTCACGCACCGGCTCGATGGAGTACCTGGGGTCGGCCTTTCCCTTCGGGCGGCCCAGGTGCGAGCAGGCGGTGACGATGGCACCCCGGGACGTCAGCCACTCGATGGTGGGCAGGGCCGCCCGGATGCGGAAGTCGTCCACGACGACCGGCTCACCGCCGGGGCCCTCGCCCAGGGGAACGTTGAAGTCGGCTCGCAGCAGGACCCGGCGCCCCTCGACGGGGCCCAGGTCCTCCAGGGTGGGGAGGCTCACCGGTTATCGGCTCGGCGCAGGATCGCTCTGGGAGGCCTGCCGGACCCGAGCCTCACTTCGAGGCAGCGCCGATGACCTTCACGAGGTCGACCAGGCGGTTGGAGTAGCCGAACTCGTTGTCGTACCAGCCGAGCACCTTCACGAGGTTGCCCGACGTCATGGTGAGCTTGGAATCGAACGTGCAAGAGGCGGGCGAGCCCACGATGTCGGACGAGACCAGGGGAAGCTCGGAGTACACCAGCACGTCGGCCAGCGGCCCGCTCTCGGAGGCGGCCTTGAAGGCCTCGTTCACCTCGTCGGCCGAAGCCTCCTTGGCCAGCACGCCCACGAAGTCGGTGATCGACCCGTCGGGCACCGGCACACGCAGCGCCGTGCCGTCGAGGCGACCCTGCATCGACTCCAGCACGAGGCCCGTGGCCCGGGCGGCGCCCGTGGAGGACGGGACGATGTTGATGGCAGCGCTGCGGGCACGCCGCAGGTCGCTGTGGGGGCCGTCCACCAGGTTCTGGTCGCCCGTGTAGGCGTGGACCGTGGTCATGAGGCCACGCTCGACCCCGAAGGCGTCGTCGAGCACCTTGATCATCGGCACGAAGCAGTTGGTCGTGCACGAGGCGTTGGAGACCACCTTGTGGTTCTCGGGGTCGAACGTGTCGTCGTTGACGCCCACCACGAACGTGGCGTCCGCGCCCGACGAAGGAGCCGAGACGACCACGTACGGGGCGCCGGCCTCCAGGTGCATGGCGGCCTTCTCGCGGGACGTGAAGATGCCGGTCGACTCCACGACCAGGTCCACCCCGAGGTCGCCCCACGGCAGGGCCTTGGGGTCGCGCTCGGCGAGGATCTTGATGGTGTCGCCGTTCACCTTCACCCCGTCGCCCACGGCCTCGATGTCGGCGTCCCAGACACCGGCAACGGAGTCGTACTTGAGCAGGTGGGCCATCTCGTCGAGAGAGCCGAGGTCGTTAGCGGCCACGAAGTCGATGTCGGCGCCGGTCTGCTTGGCGGCACGGAAGAAGTTCCTCCCGATGCGGCCGAAGCCGTTGATCCCTACTCGGATAGTCATGGTCCCTACCCTAGCGATCGAGGTCGCGGTGGGTCACCTGCGGGTCGTAGCCGTCGGACCGCAGGCGTGAGGCCACCTCCTCGGCGATGGCCACGGACCGATGGCGCCCGCCCGTGCAGCCGAACGCGATGGTGAGGTAGCTCTTGCCCTCCGCCACGTAGGCGGGCACCAGCAGCTCCAGTAGGGAGGTCAGCGAGTCGAGGAACGACGTCGTGACGTCCTGGTCGAGCACGTGGTCCCGCACGGCCTCCTGCAGCCCCGTCAGCGGACGAAGCTCGTCGACCCAGTGGGGGTTGGGAAGGAACCGGCAGTCGATCACCAGGTCGGTGTCGAGCGGCAGCCCGTGCTTGTAGCCGAACGACATGATGGTGGTCTGCATCCCCCCGCTGGGCGTGTCGGGACCAAAGAGGGCTACGAGCCGGTCGCGGAGCTGGTGCACGTTCAGGTCGGACGTGTCGACCACCACGTCGGCACGGTCCTTCACCGGCACCAGTAGCTCCCTCTCGGCCTCGATGGCCTCGGCCAGCCGGCCGCCGACATCGAGGGGGTGGCGCCGGCGAGTCGACTCGTAGCGCCGAACCAGCACGTCGGTGGAGGCCTCGAGGAAGATGATGCGAACGCGGGCCTCCTGGGCCAGGAGGCCGTCGATGGCCGGGAGCACCTCCTCGTGATACGGGCCCGTGCCGAGGACGAGGCCGATCCTCGAAGGGCCCCCGTCGGCGGCCCTGCCCAGCTCGGAGACCTTGGAGATGAGCGACGGGGGGAGGTTGTCGATCACGAACCAGCCCAGGTCCTCCAGCACGTCGCCGGCGCGGGAGCGGCCTGCTCCCGACAGGCCCGCCACAACGATGAACTCGCTCACGAGGGCACGCTACCGGCGAAGTGCTCCATGGATCTTCTGGTGCACGGCAACCGCCACCGATTCGGGAAGCCACGGGAGGGCCTGGAGCTGCTCCAGCGTCGCCTCCTTCACCGCCCCCACGCCGCCCAGCTCCGCGATCAGCCGCTTGCGCCTGGCGGGGCCGAGGCCGGCGATCCCGTCGAGCACCGAGGTGGTCATGCGCTTGCCCCTGAGCTGGCGGTGGTAGGCCACGGCGAACCGGTGGGCCTCGTCGCGGATGCGCTGGAGCAGGTAGAGGGCCTCGCTCTGTCGCGGTATGCGAACGGCATCGGCGAGGCCGGGCACGAAGACCTCCTCGAACTGCTTGGCCAGCGCCGCCACCGGGATCTCCTCCCCCAGGCCCAGGTTCTCCACCACGCGCTGAGCCACCGAGAGCTGACCCTTCCCGCCGTCCACCAGCAGGAGCTGCGGGGGGTACGAGAACTTTCCCGTCCTTTCCTCCACTGGCTTGGCGCGGTCTGCCAGGTAAGCGGTGAGGCGCCGGGTGAGGACCTCCTCCATGGCGGCGAAGTCGTCGTTGCCGGGTACCTCGCGGATCTTGAACCGCCGGTACTGGCTCTTGCGGGGCAGGCCGTCCTCCATCACCACCATGGAGCCCACGTAGTCGCTGCCCTGGATGTGGCTCATGTCGTAGCACTCGATGCGCAGGGGCGGCTCCGGGAGGCCCAGGTGCTCCTGCAGCTCGTTGAGCGCCCTGGCACGGCTGTTGTGGTCGGAGGCCCGGCGCAGGCGGTGCCGGTTGAGCTCTTCGGCCGCGTTCTGCGTGACCGTCTCGAGCAACCTGCGCCGCTCCCCGCGCATGGGCACTCGGATCGTCACCTTCGACCCGCGCAGCTCCCTGAGCCACTCCTCGTGCAGCTGGCGATCGGCCGAGGGCTCGGGCACGAGCACCTGCCGGGGCACACCGAGGGGACCGACGTCGCCATAGAGGCCCTCGAGGACCCTGTCGACCAGCTCGCCCGGGCTCACCTCCTCCACCCTGTCGACGACGAAGCCCTTGCGGCCCACCACCCTGCCCCGGCGGACGTAGAAGACCTGCACCGCCGTCTCCAGGTCGTCTCCTGCCATGCCCACGACGTCGAGGTCGTCCGAGCCGTCCACCACCATCTGCTGGCGCTCGATGGCCTTGCGCACCGAGGCCAGGCGGTCGCGCAGCCTGGCCGCCCGCTCGAAGTCGAGATCGTCGGCGGACGACCGCATCTCGGCGTCGAGCCGCTTCACGATTGGATCTGTGTCGCCGTCGAGGAACTCGATGAGGTCGGTCACGAGCTCGTCGTAGGCCGGCTTGTCGATCTCCCCCACGCAGGGGCCCGAGCACTTCTCTATGTGGTAGAGCAGGCAGGGCCTACCCATCCGCTGGTGCCTGGCGAGCTTGGCGTCGGAGCAGGTGCGGATGGGGAAGGTCCGCAGGAGCAGGTCGAGCGTCTCGCGGATGGCG
>CAYNQN010000115.1:4389-5292 GCA_964399375.1 uncultured Rhabdothermincola sp.
AGGGGCCGAAGTAGCGGACGCCCTTGCGCTTGGCGCCCCGCATCACCATCGCCCTCGGCCACTCGTCGGCCAGGGTCACCGACAGGAAGGGGTAGCTCTTGTCGTCGCGGAGCCGCACGTTGAAGCGGGGCTGGTGCTCCTTGATGAGGTTGTACTCGAGCATCAGGGCCTCGACGTCGTTGCGCACCTGGATCCACTCGACCGACTCCGCGGTGGCCACCATCTGGGCGGTTCGCACCGGGAGGTTGGCGGGGTTCTGGAAGTAGCTCGAGAGGCGCTGGCGCAGGCTGTGGGCCTTGCCCACGTAGATCACGCGGCCGTCCCTGTCCCGGAACTGGTAAGAGCCGGGAGCGTCTGGAATGGATCCGGAAGGTGGGCGCGAGACCATCGCACCCCAGCCTGCCGGATCCCGCGGTGCATCGCGCCGTCCCGATACACTCCACGTCAACGCCGGCCAGGCATCCGGCGACATATCGAGCTCCGAGACCGACATCTCCGTGGCGAGGCGACCTGGCTGTCCCCACCGGTCACCATCGGAGCTCCCGTTCCCGAACGGGGGTCCTACCCACCATGTTGCGCCTCCAAGAGCCGCTACCCGAGCGGTACACCACGGCCACGCCCGAACAGCTGGAGGGCTACATAGCCCAGGCTCGCTCGGAGCTGGGCGATCGGCTCTTCATCCTGGGCCACCACTACCAGCGCGACGAGGTGATGCGCTGGGCCGATGCCAGGGGCGACTCGTTCCGCCTCTCCGTGCTCGCCCAGCAGCACCCCGAGGCCTCCTACATCGTGTTCTGCGGTGTGCACTTCATGGCGGAGTCGGCCGACGTGCTCACGGGCGACCACCAGCAGGTGATCCTCCCCGACCTCAACGCCGGCTGCTCCATGGCCATGTCGGCCATG
>CAYNQN010000116.1:0-5230 GCA_964399375.1 uncultured Rhabdothermincola sp.
CCCGGCATCCGCATGGGGAAGTAGTCGTTGTAGATGTCGAGGCTGGGCAGCTCCACCAACGGCACCCGGCTGTCGAGCTCGGGGTAGGGCTGGCCGCCCAGCACCTCCACGCGGTGGCCCATGTCGGTGAGGGCCCTGGTGAGGTGGCGCGTGTACACACCCTGACCGCCCACATGGCGTTTGCCCCTGTAGGCGAGGAAGGCGATGCTCAGTGCCAGCTCGCCATCGGCGGCGCGCTCGGCTGATCGTGGGGCCGTCCCCCTGGACTGCATAAGCCGCCAAGTCTCATCTGGGGCCCCCGGAACGGTCAAATGGCTCGGTTGTCGACGGCCCCTTGCGCAGGATGCGACCTATGGGTATCGTAAGTGATGCGACCGCAAGCTTTTGTCTTGACTCCCTTGCGGTCGTAAGCAGTTGAAGCTCGTCCACGTGAGAGTCACTGCTTGACAATCCGGTTCGGCCTATGGGTGGGGTGTGTTGGAGCGCCCCACCCATAGGTTGGCCAGGGCGAGCGCCAAGAGGGCGACGATGAGAGCTCCGATGGGGCTCAGCCACGTGGCCCAGGTCTCTCCCTCCCGTAGCTCCGCGACACCCTGGTGCACCCACGGATCGCTCACGGCGCTGCGGGCGAGCACGTCGCCGCCCTGGTCCACCACTGCGCTGTACCCGGTGGGGGCCGCTTGCAGCACCCACCGGCCCGTCTCGATGGCCCGCAGCTGGGAAGAGGCCACCTGCTGGCCCTGCACGAGCGTGAGCCAGTAGGTGGCGCCGTTGGTGGGGTTGATCACCAGCTCGCCTCCCAGCTGCACGCCCTCTCTCACCCTGCCGGTGAAGAAGACCTCCCACGAGATGGCCACCGCCAGGTCGCCCACGGGGGTGCTCACCACCGCAGCGCCCGTGCCCTCCACGGCGTCGGTGGCGGGTAGGCCCGAGCCCGCCCCGGCAAGGCGCTCGACCAGGCCCCTCAGCGGCACGTACTCACCGAAGGGCACCCTGCGCACCTTCTCGTAGCGGTCGGCGACCGTGCCGTCGGGGAGGAAGACCACCGCGGCGTTGCGCATCCGGCGGTCGGCGCCCTTCTCGGTCACCCCCACCACCAGGGTCGCGTCGAGGCGCCGCGCCAGCTCCGAGAGCCGGGCCTCCTGCGGGCTGTCCTCCAGGACGCCGTCGAGGGCCACCACGTTCTCGGGCCAGATCACCAGCTCCACGCCGCTGCCGGCGTTGGCCTCCACCAGCTGCTCGCTGGCGGCCATGTGGCGCTCGAACACCAGCTCCTCGTCGGTGTCGTGCACCCCGGTGCCCTGCTCGCCGCCCCCCTGGACGATGGCGAACGAGACCGTGCCCGTCACGTGCCCGGCGGGGGCCAGGGTGCCCGCCAGCACCACCGCCACCAGCAGGGTGCCGGCGGCGACCGCGGGCACGAGCCGCCTGCTCCAGGCTGCCGAGAGGCACACGCCGCCGATGCCCACCAGCGCGGCCACCGCGTAGCCCGTGCCCAACCTGGCACCCTGGGCCAGCGGCCCGCCGGCCTGGCCGATGGCCAGCGTGGCCAGGGGAACGCCGCCGAAGGGGAAGGACGACCTGGCCATCTCGGCCACCAGCAGGGCCGCCGGCAGAGCGATCCAACGGGCAGGAGCGGCGGCGGGCACGAGGGCGCCGGCGAGCGCGAAGAAGCAGGCGAAGAACGCCACGGCCACCACGTAGCCGGGAGGCGTGAGGTCCCACATCCACAACATGCCCGGCGCCAGCCAAGCGGCTGCCACCAGCCACGAGATTCCCATCCTCGAGCGCCACGATCGCCCGGCGAGCAGGCGGTCCCACATGGCCACCCCCACGATGGCCAGCGGCCACCATCCCCAGGGAGGTAGCGCCGCCGCGATCAGCAACCCGGCTAAAAGAGCATGGGCCGCGACAGGGAGCCTGGGGAGTCTGGTCACGGCCAGATGGCTCAGCTCTCGGGTGGGCGCATCACCAGCGTGTGCTCGGTGCGCTGGGCTTCGGCGTCGAGGGCCGGTAGCGCCGAGTCGGGGTCCACGGGCGCGCCGTCGGGTCCCAGCAGCCTCAGCTTGGCCACGATCCTCTCGGCGGCCGAGCCGGGAGGGTGGCAGGCGAAGAGGGTGGCGGTGTGGGCCTCGCTCTGGGCGGCGATGTCGATCCAGTCGCCGGGCACCACGATCACGCCCCGCACCTCGTAGGTGAACTGGCCCGCAGGGGTGGTGAAGATCACGTGGTCGCCCTGAGAGAGGAGGTGGAGGTCGGCGAAGGGCTTGGTGTGGGTGGTGCGGTGGCCCGCCACCACCACGTTGCCCAGCTCGCCGGGCATCGCCGTGCCGGGCCACCAGCCGGGGCCCCGGTCGATGGCGGTGAGCGTGATGCCCCGCTGGAGGTCCTCGTCCACCCCCAGGGCCGGGATCTGGATGTGGCCGACCACATCGGAGGGGGTGGCCGCGTACGGATCGGTGGGGAGGGCCTCGGGGATGGGGAGGGCCTTGTCGGCCTCCTTCACGACGATGGAGGGCTCGCTGACCTCCTGGCTCAGGCCGGCCAGCGGGTCGTCGTGCACCACGGCCCGGCTCTGCGTGGCCACCACGCCAACGCCCACTGCGAGGGCAACCACGACCGCGATGGACAGGGCCGCCACCAGCGCCATCCGGCGCGGCGCTCGGGTTGCACCCGAGCGCCGGGTCTTCACCGGCCGGGCAGGTTCCCGATCTGGCTCTGCGGGAGGGGGGCTGCCGGGCACCTCCCCAGTCTCGCACCCCCGAGCAGCAGATGGGCTGGCATGATCAGGAGCGTGGGAGCACAGCAAGGCGAAGGATCCGGCACCGGCGTCGACGAGTCGGGCTGGCCCGTGGTGGTGGTGAGCATCGGCGAGGGCGTGGGCGTCGAGGACGCCAACGCCATCACCGCGCAGATAGACGAGCTGGTGTCGCGGGGTGAGCGGATGGGCCTGGTGTTCGACTACCAGCGGGGCGAGCCCGAAGCCGTCCAGATCGTCTCGTCGTGGCTGGCCCGCGAGATGCCCTCGCTCGAGAGGGTCGTGGCGGCCGGGGTCACCGTGGTGCGCCCGGAGTCGCTGGAGGGCGTGCAGGAGATGATCGACTCCGGCGCCTTCTCCCTACCTTTCCCCTGCTGGGCCACCGCCACCGTTGGCGAGGGCCGGGCCTGGGTGGCCGAGAGGCTGGCGAACCGGGCCGGATAGGCCCGTGGGCCGTGCCGAGATCGGGTCACGGTCGGCGAACGCCCACTTGGAGAAGATCACGAAGATCGTCCCCCACACGATCGGGATGTTCCCGATCTTCATGAGGATGCCGGCGATCTGCTGGTCGTCGGTGGCGGGGAGCCCTCCCACCCTGGGTGCCAGCTCGTAGGTGGCGTAGAGCGGGAGCGACGAGAACGTGAGGAAGGCGCCGGGGATCATGGGCATGACCCCGGCCGCCAGGAAGAGGTACACGCAGCGCACGGCGGGCGAGGGAGCCCGCAGCTCGGGGATGGGGCTGATGATGGGCAGCCAGAGGATGAAGCCCGAGAGGATCCAGGTGATGTCGAGGGCCATCGACCCCAGCTGGCTCGCCCTGAAGGTGTCGACCGTCCAGGGGGCGTGGGTGGCCAGGAGCACCACGTTGAACAGCACGCCGGCCACCACCGGCTTGGCCACCACGCGCATGACGCCTTCGAGCCTGAGCCTGCCCACGAGTGCCCGCGCCATCCACTCGGGCGTGCCGAGCAGCAGCAGCGGGGCGGCCACGAGCGTATAGATCATGTACTGCAACATGTGGACCGAGGCCATGTAGGCCGAGCCCAGGGTGCCGAGGGGCCAGTCGGTTGCCAGCCACAGGGCGATCGCACCGAGGCCGAACCACCACAGGCCCCTGCGCTCGGCGTCGTCGAGCCGCCCCGGGTGGGTGCGCTTGCGGTGGGCCCAGGCAGCCACGTAGGCGCCGACCAGCACCACCATCATCAGCCAGATGCCCGGGTACGAGCGGAAGCTCCACGACCAGGGGTCCTTTATGGCGCTGCACCACCAGGTCACTGCGGCACCGCCTGGAGCCCGGAGGCCACGGCGCCCCACTCCTCATTGGCGGCGGCCTTGGGGAGGTCGTCGAGCCAGTCCTGCTGGCGGGTGCCGAACCCGTACACCAGGTGAGCCCTGTCGTCCGGAGTGATGAGGAACGCGCCGGTGTAGTGGCCCACCAGGTAGCCGCCGTCGGCCTCGGCGTCGGCGCGCAGCGCCGTGCTCACCTGCATGTCGCGCTGGAGGTCGGTGAGCAGCGACGGTGGCCCGGTGAGCCCGACGTAGCTGGTGTCGTAGCCGTCGAGCCAGCGGCGCAGCACCTCCGGCGTGTCGCGCTCGGGATCGGTGGTCACGAACAGCACCTTCACGGGCACGTCGGTGCGGGGCAGCGCTTGGCTGAGGGTGGCCATCTGGATGGGGCAGGCGTCGGGGCAGTTGGTGTAGCCGAAGAACAGCACGGTCATCTCGCCTGCGGTCTCGGCGTGAACGTCGTAGGGCTGGCCCGACGTGTCCACCAGCACTGCGTCGGGGCGGGCAGGAGCGTTGGGCAGCTCCGTCCCCTTCCATTCGCTTGCCGTGGCTGCCTCGTCGTTCCCAGAGCTGACCATCCACGCCCCGAGGGCGATGGCGAGGAGCACGAGGCCCCCCAGCATGAAGGCGGCGAGAGCCCAAGGTGGTGTCGCCCTCTGCGGGGGCGGTGCCGGCGGCGGCGCCGGCTGATCGCCAACGATCAGATCAGCCACTGGCCCCAGTGTCCCGTCCCTGGGCGGGGGAGTCCAACCCACCCAGCCAGTCGCGGGCGGCTCCGAGCACCCCTCGGGCGAGCTCGTGACCACCCGGGTGCTCGTACCAGGTCACCTCGGCTCCTGCGCGCTCGAGGGCGCGGGCTGCGGAGCGGCCCATCTGCACGCTCACCACGTCGTCGGCCGAGCCGTGGGCAAGGAGGAAGCGGGTGCCGGCGGCCGCGGGCAGGTCCCAGCGGATCCCGGGCTCGTTCGGCAGGAAGCCCGCCACCGCGATGACGGCCTCCGGCCGCCAGGGGGCGTTCGCCCGGCAGGCGAGAGCCAGGCCCATAGCGGCGCCCTGGGAGTGGCCGATCACCACGACCTCGTCGGGCACGGCGGTGCCACCTGCACCCCGGCTGGCCAGGGTCTCGTCGATGCGGGCGAGCGAGGTGGCCAGCTCGGTCCCGTCGCGGTCGCCGGCAGGGAACCA
>CAYNQN010000117.1:0-307 GCA_964399375.1 uncultured Rhabdothermincola sp.
CCTTCGTGGCCCGCACCCACGACATGGACCGCCAGCACATGATGGACACGTTCCGCCGTGCGCACGACCACAACGGTGCGGCCTTCGTGGAGATCTACCAGAACTGCAACGTCTTCAACGACGGGGCCTTCGAGACCGTCACCGCCAAGGCCAACCGTGACGAGATGATCATCCCGCTCGTGCACGGCGAGCCCATCCGCTTCGGCGCCGAGCGCGAGCACGGGGTGACCATGGGGACCGACGGGCAGCTGCGCATAGCCGACGTCGCCGCTGTGGGGGAGGACGCGATCCTCGTCCACGACGAGCG
>CAYNQN010000117.1:317-5158 GCA_964399375.1 uncultured Rhabdothermincola sp.
CGAGCGGAACGAGGGCGGACTTCCCTTCATGCTGTCCCGCCTCTCCACCGGGCCGACGATGCCGACACCGGTGGGCATCTTCCGCGACGTCGACGCCCTCGAGTACGCCGAGTCGGTGACCCAGCAGCTCGCCGCAGCCCAGGCTCAGGACGGCCCCGCCGACCTCACCGGCCTCCTACGCTCCGGCGCCACCTGGACCATCAACTAACCCCCCGTCGGTCGTAGGCTTCGGTTGAGAGCCAGAGGTCTGGCGAGCGGTTAGGAGGGCCTTCGGAGCCGTAGGCCTCGAACCTTCTCGAAGTCCTTGCGGTTCCTGGTCACAAGCGAAAGGCCGTGATGCGCCGCTGTCGCAGCGATGAGGGCGTCCGGCATTCGAAGACCGAACTCGCGCACCACGCGCCCAGCTCTCTCGGCTATCGGCTTGTCGACGGGCAACTCGCGAAACGGCGCCAAGAGCTCGCTCGTCAGTGCGGTTGCGGTGTTCCCTGCATAGAGCTCGGCTCGGGTGATCACTGAGTAGTGGACACGATGACGACCTGGCTTGATCTCGACCGCGCCTCGCAGGTGGTCTACGAAGATGTCGGTATCCAAGAGGACGTCAGCCACGATCCCATTCGTCCCGCGTCGGAACCCTGGCCTCGGGGTCGGCCCCGAAGGTCTTCAGTAGGGTCGTCGAGGCATCAATCGTGCTCTCGCTGAGGTAACGGTCGAGCGCACGTCTGATCACCTCAGCCATCGGGACTCCCTCCGCGGCACTGACCTGATCGATGCGTTGACGCTGATCTTCTGAGAGATAGATCTGGGTTCTTGTCGCCACCATACAGCAAGTCTATACAGCAAGACTCGACGCCGCGGGGCGGAAGATCACGCCGGTGCGGGGCTTGGGGTGGAAGAAGGTGGTCTTCGGGGGCATGCGCTCGCCGCCGTGGGCGATGTCGATGATCTGGCCGACCGTGGCCGGGTCCAGGAGGAAGCCGGCCTGCTGGGAGCCGTCGGCCACCTGGGCGACGACGTTGCCCACGCCGTGCTGGTAGGTGAGCTCGTTGGGCGGCAGGGTGGCGAGGGCGGCGTCGAGGCGGGACGTCTCGAGGTCTCGCACGCCTTCGAAGGCCCCGGGCTTGGGGCTCATAGCCCAGGTGCCCGAGCTGGTCACCAGGGCCGGTCGACCGTCGGGCCCCTCGATGGGTGAGAGGTCGTAGAACGGGGCCATCGCCTCGGGCAGGTCCGTCCCCTCGGGCAGTCCCCGGACCAGGCGGTGGATCGGGAGCACGGTGAGCTCGCTGGGCGACAGCTCGACGACGTAGAAGAGGGCCGCGTCCCACGGCCTGACGTTCCCCGCTCCAGGTCGCTCGGGCGCGCCATCGGCCGCTCGCCGCTCGTCGCGGTAGGCGAGGGAGGTCTCGAAGCGGTGGTGGCCGTCTGCGATGACCATGGGCTCGGAGCTGACGACCTTGGCGATCGCCGAGATGCGCTCGGGATCGACGAGCCGCCACAGCTCGTGGAGCACGCCGTCGCCGTCGCTCCAGGAGGCGAGCGGTGGCGCCCCGGTCGTAAGGAGATCGGTCAGGCCGCTCGCCGGCGAGAGCCCCCAGATCGGCGAGAGGTTCACGCCGGTGGCCCGCAGCAGCTCGAGCCGGTCGGTCTTGGCCTTGGGTGTGGTCTGCTCGTGCGGGAGGATCGGGGTCTGGCCCTCGATCGACTCGCCCGGGCGGGCGAGCGTCAGCGCACCCATCACGCCGGTGGTGTGACGCCGGTTGCCCGCTTCGTCCTGGTGGGTCATCCGGTAGGTGTAGAAGCACGGCTCAGGGTCTTGGGTGATCAGCCCGTCGCGCCTCCACGAGGCGAAGGTCTCGGCGGCTTGCCGGTAGACGTCGCCCTGCTCGTTCGCAGGGCTCCCCGGAGCCCCCGCCGGGAGGTCGACCCCCACGATGTTGGCGGGGTGGCGCGACAGGAGCTCTTCGCGCTCTGCCGCGGAGATCACGTCGTACGGGGGAGCGGTCACCTCGGCGAGGTCGACGACCTCCACGTCGTACCGCAGGGCTGAGAAGGGGGCGAAGTCGGGCACGAGCCTTGTCTAGCAGCCCCCAGGCGTCTGACGACTCGTCAGATGCTCGAAGCATGGCAGCATGAGCGGCCATGGCCTGGGTGATCGACCTCGACGGGGTGATGTGGCTGGCCGACGTGCCCATCGCAGGCTCGGCAGACGCGGTGGGCCGCCTGCGGGCGGCGGGCGAGAGCATCGCCTTCGTGACCAACAACTCGTACGCCACGCGTGCAGAGGTGGCGGCCAAGCTCGGGAGGATCGGCGTGGAGGTGGGCCAGGGCGAGGTGATCACCTCCGCCATGGCGGCGGCGAGCCTCGTGGAGCAGGGCGAGAGGGTGGTGGTGTGCGCAGGCCCGGGGGCCGCAGAGGAGCTGGAGCGCCTCGGCGCCCAGATCGTGCCGGAGGCACCGGCCGACGTGGTGGTGGTGGGCCTCGATCCCGCCTTCGACTACGAGCGGATGGCGAACGCCGCCCTGGCCGTGCGGGCCGGGGCGCGGCTCGTGGCCACCAACGACGACGCCACCTACCCCACCCCGGAGGGCCAGCTGCCCGGCGGGGGAGCGATCCTCGCCTCGATCGAGCGGGCCTCGGGGACCAGGGCCGTGGTGGCGGGCAAGCCCCATGCGCCGATGTGCGACCTGGTGAGGGCGCTCCTCGGACCGGAGGGGATCGTGGTGGGGGACCGTCACGAGACCGACGGGGCCTTCGCCCGTGCCCTCGGCTACCGCTTCGGGCTGGTGCTGAGTGGGGTGGGCGGTGCCGGGGACGACGCAGGCGGGGCCACGGCGCCGGATGTCGTCGCCGACGACCTGGCCGCGCTGGTGGAGGCGAGCATGCCGACGATGGAGACGACCAGAGGGAGAAGACCTTGAGCCAACGAGTGCGCTTGGAGATCGACGGGCCGGTGGCCGTCATCACCAACGACAACCCCGACAAGCACAACGCCTTCGACGACGAGATGGACGCCCAGCTGTTCGCCATCCTGGGCGAGCTGAAGGACCGGGCCGACGTGCGAGCCGTCGTGTGGAGGGGGGAGGGCAAGTCGTTCTCGTCGGGCCGGGACGTGGGCTCGATAGGCAACCTGAAGACCGACCTGACCCACCACGAGCTGATGCGGCGCGGCCATCGGGGCATCCAGCAGCTCTGGGAGATGGACGCGCCGGTGATCGTCGCCTGCAAGGGATGGGTGATGGGCGGGTCGTTCCAGAGGGCGCTGCTCTGCGACATCCGGGTGGCGGCCGAGGGGACCCGGTTCAGGCTGCCGGAGGTGACCTACGGGGTGATCCCCGACACCGGGGGCGTGGCCGTGCTCCAGGAGATGTGCGGACACGGCCTGGTGAGCGACATGGTCCTGACCGGCAGGGTGCTCTCGGCGGAAGAGGCGCTGGCGCACGGGATCGTGAGCCGGGTCGTGCCCCCCGACGAGCTCGACGCCACGGTGCGGGAGATGGCCACCCAGATCGCCAAGGCTCCGGCGGTGACGGTGAAGCTCGTGCGCCAGGTCATCGCCAACATGGCCCGGCCCCAGATCCGGGCCTCGATGACCGACGAGATGATCTACCAGACGTTCCTCAACCGCAGCGACGACTTCGCCGAGATGCGCTCTGCGCGCTCGGAAGAGCGCGAGCCGCGCTACACGGGAAGCTAGAGGCAGGAGAGACATGAGCGAGAAGATCGGGCTTCCCAGCCCGCCACCCATAGGCGAGACGGCCCTGGTGCCCGGGACCTTTGACGGCGTGGCCGTGGTGGTCACGGGTGGGGGGACGGGCCTGGGCAAGGCCATCGCCTCGGAGTTCGCCCGCCTCGGGGCCTCCCTGGTGATCGCCTCGCGCTCGGAGGAGCACCTGGGCGCGGGCCGCCAGGCCATGGAGGACCTGGGTGCGGAGGTGCTCACCACTACCTGCGACATACGCGACCCCGACAGCGTGGCGGCGCTCTTCGACGCGGCTACCGAGGCCTTCGGCCTGCCGGGGGTGCTGGTGTGCAACGCCGCCGCGAACTTCCCCGTGCCGGCGGAGGACATGTCGCCCAACGCCTGGCGGACGGTGGTGGACATCACGCTCAACGGCACCTTCTACTGCGCCCGGGAGTTCGGCCGCCGCCACATCGCCGCCGGCACCGCCGGCTCCATAGTGAACATCGGGGCCAGCTACGCCTGGACGGGCGGCCCGGGGTTCGCTCACTCGGCAGCAGCCAAGGCCGGCGTGAAGAACCTCACCGAGTCCCTGGCCGTGGAGTGGGGCCCGTACGGGATCCAGGTGAACGCGCTGGTGCCGGGGCTGTTCCCGCACGAGGACATGACGGCCGACATCCAGGGGAACCTCACCAGGACGCACGACAAGGACGCCTGCCAGCCCGCCCTGCGCGTGGGGCAGCGCCAGGAGCTCGGATGGGCCGCGACCTTCCTGGCCTCGCCCTACGCCCGATTCATCTCGGGCCACACGTTGGTGGTCGACGGGGCCAACTGGCAACGCCGCACGCTCACGAACCCACCGGTCGTGACCATCCGCGAGCAGATGGGCCTGGGCCCGAGCGGCCTGTCGGCGAAGCCGACATGAGCGGGACCATGGGCCCGAGCGGCCCCTCGGCGAAGCCGACATGAGCGGGACCATGGGCCCGAGCGGCCCCTCGGCGAAGCCGACATGAGCGGGATGACGGGATCCTTCAGTCCGTGACCACCCGCCGCAGGCTGGACGTGGAGATGGTGCGCCGGGAGCTGGTCGGCAGCACCGAGCAGGCCCGCCAGGCGGTGGATGAAGGTCTCGTGACCGTGGGCGGCGCCCCAGCCACGAAGGCG
>CAYNQN010000118.1:0-5039 GCA_964399375.1 uncultured Rhabdothermincola sp.
GGTGGGTCACCAGGGTCTCGGGGCCTCCCAGCGACGTGGCCATCTGGGCGACCTCCAGGGACTCCACGAAGGCTCGGCCGGCATCCAGGCCGCCGGCCACGTCGAAGGTGAGCAGGCCCCCGGGCAGCGACATCTGCCTGATGGCCAGGGCACGCTGGGGGTGCGACTCCAACCCCGGGTAGCAGACAGCGCTCACCCCTGGGTGGGCCTGGAGCACCTCGGCGAGCTGCTGGGCGCTCTCGCACTGCTGGCGCAGCCGCACGGCGAGGGTCCGCAGGCCACGCAGCCCGTTCGTGGCGTCGAAGGGCGAGGGGTTGGCGCCCTGGAACACGGCGAAGCTCCAGAGCCAGTCGATGAGCTCGGCCGAACCCGCCACCACGCCGAGCGATGCGTCGTTGTGGCCGCCGATGCCCTTGGTGGCCGAGTGCAGCACCAGGTCGACCCCGTGGTCGAGTGGGCGCTGGATGAGGGGCGTGGCGAAGGTGGAGTCGACCACCGTGACCGGGCCCTGGATCGCACCGATGACGTCGAGGTCGACGAGGTCGAGCCTGGGGTTGGCCGGCGTCTCCACCAGCACGAGCACCGTCTTGCCGGGCCGGATGGCTGCCTCGAAGGCACCGGGCTCGGTGGCGTCGACGAAGGTGACGTCTATGCCGAAACGGGGGCAGGCGGTCTGCAGAAGCATCTGCGTGCCTGCGTAGAGCTGGCGCTGGGCGACGATGTGGTCGCCGCTGGAGCACAGGCCGAGCACCACCGCCGAGATCGCGCCCATGCCGGAGGCGAACGCCCGGGCCGACTCGGCGCCCTCCAGGTCGGCGATGGCATCTTCGAAGGCCCGCACCGAGGGGTTCCCGTAGCGGGTGTAGAAGCGGCTGGCCGCCACGGATGTGGCCATCCGGTGGCCCTCCTCCACCGTGGGGATGGTGAAGGTGGTGCTTGCCCACAGGATCGGGGCGAGCGCCGTGGAGTTGTCGTCCCTGCCCGAGCGGATGGCCCGGGTCTGGGGCCGCAGGCCTGTGTCGGGCTCGCTTGGGCCGTCGCCCTCGCCCGCTCCCCCGTGGACAGGGCCTCGCGTGACATCGCTCATCGATCGTCCCCTCTCTCCTTCTCGACCCGATCCAGGAACGGGGTCAGTGCGCCGGCGAGCTGCTCCATCTCCAGCAGGAAGGCGTCGTGGCCGTGCTCGCTGTGGAGCACCGCGTGCTCCACCGGCGTTCCCTGCGCGGCCAGGACGTCGCGCACCTGCTCCTGCTGGTAGGGGAAGTAGAGGGCGTCGGAGTCGATGCTCACCGTGAGGGTGGGCACCGAGACCCGGCGCAGGGCACCGTCGATGCCTCCCCTGCCCCTCCCCAGGTCGTGCAGGTCCATCGCCCGGCAGATGGCCAGGTACGAGTTGGCGTCGAAGCGCCGCACCAGCTTGGCCCCGTGGTAGTCGAGGTAGCCCTCCACCTGGAACCTCTGCCAGAGCGTGAACACGTCGTCGATCGGGTCCAGGTCGGAGCGCCCGAACCGGTCGCTGAAGACCGAGTCGCTGCGATACGTGATCTGTGCGATCTCGCGTGCGAGCGCAAGACCCCGGTGGGGACCCTCGCCCGGAGCAGCGCCGTAGTAGTCGCCGCGCCGCCAGCCCGGGTCTAGGGCGATGGCGCTGCGCTGCACGCTGCTGAGCGCTATCTGCTGGGCCGTGGCGGCTGCCACCGTGGCGACGGGCACGAGCGACCGCACCCGGCCGGGGAACATCACGCCCCACTCCAGAACCTGCATGCCACCCATGGAGCCGCCGACCACCGAGAGCCAACGCTCGACGCCGAGGTGGTCGGCCAGGGCGGCCTGGGTGCGCACCATGTCGCGGATGGACACCGTGGGGAAGCGCGAGCCGTAGGGCTCGCCGTCGTCGGGGTGGGGCGAGGCGGGACCGGTGGAGCCCTGGCACCCGCCGACGACGTTGGCGCACACCACGAACCACCGGTCGGTGTCGAGCGCCCGGCCCGGGCCGATGAGCCCGTCCCACCAACCGGGGGTGGGATGCCCCGGGCCCGCCCGGCCGGCTGCGTGGGCATCGCCGGTGAGGGCGTGGCACACCAGCACGGCGTTGCTCCCCCGGGCGTCGAGCTCGCCCCAGGTCTCATACGCGATGGTGACGTCGCGGAGCCGGCCGCCTCCCTCGAGCACTAGGGGCCGCTCTGTGGCGAGGCGAAGGAAGCGGCGGTCGCCCGGTGGGTCGCCCTCGCGCCACGCACCGGTGACGGGGAGAACCTCGGCGCTCAGCGGCGCTCTGCCCTCGTGCCCTTCGGTCAACGCAGATCCCATCTCTGTGAGGGGATGGACACCGGTGGTGCAGGGGCGAGGCCCCGGACACTTCGTTGCCGTGCTGACCGTGGTGGCCAGCTAGCCACATCCCCACCCGAGGGTGGGAAGGCACCTTGGGTGTCCGTCCCAGGTTGCCGGACCCGTCTCCGGGCCACTCGTGATGTCGAAGATGATGCTACATGGTCAACCCGGCGGGTGTGAACCCGACCGGAACCGGGGCAGGCGCGCCCGCCACCAATGCCACACCTCTTCGGTCGCCCCGTAGGCCTCGCACATGGCCTGCCCCGCAGCGTCGAGGGACTGTGCCCAGGCGCTGCCATCGCCCTGCGCGGCTGCGGCGGCCCCGGCCTGGACGTGGGCGACGGCACGCTCCCATGGTTCTCCCCGCTCGGGGAGGGGGACGTCGAGCAGCTGCGAGGCCGCCAGCTTCAGGGAGTCCTCCGACTGCGCCGAGCCCCCGTAGCGAGCCATCGCCCAGGCCGTGACCGGCGGCGACAGCAGCACCGCGCACAGGCGCCACGTGGCCTCGGGGTCCTGGGGCTCCACCGACACCACGGGCACCGACGGCCACCACGTGCCGGCGGCGTCGACGACGGCCTCGATCACCTGGGTCTGCGTGGCCACGAGCACCTTTGGGACGAGGCGGGCCTCGGCCCACGCAGCCAGCGAGGGGTTCTCGGCGGCGAGCCGGGCCATGTCGACCCGGGGGGCGGTCAGGCGCCGGCCGGCGAAGCGCGCCGGCTGGCTGCCCCACAAGCACCGTGCCGGGTCGACGAGGCCCGCTGTGACGAGGTGGGGCCAGGCCCTCTCGCCACCTCGGGCCTCGGTGCCGGGGTGGGGTTCGGGCTCGTCGACCACGAAGGGGGCGAGGCCGTAGAACTGGCTGCGAAAGCCGGCCGTGGCACGGGCCATGTCGCCCAGGCGGCGGGCACCGCTCAGTTGCACCGCGGGGATCCCCCGGAGGTCGGCCACGAGAGCACCCCAGGTGGGTTCGCTGCGCAACGACTCCAGCTCGACGGTGGCCGGAGCGGCTACGGCCCTCTCGGGACCCACCCACCGCGTGACGGTGACGGTGGAGCGCTCCGACGGGAGCGGGCCGGAACGGCGCTCGATCACCGGTACGCACACGCGCACGGTGGCGTCGAAGAGAGCCTGGCCGGGCCACCAGAGCGCCACTAGCCGGCCGCTTCCCACCAGCGCCCGGCGCGACCTGGTGGCATCGCGAGCGGCGAGGAACGAGCCGGGCTGCACCAGGGCCACGCGACCCCCCTCGCCCACCGCGGCCAACCCCGAGGCCAGGAAGAGCACGGCCGTGTCGACGTAGCCGTGCACGATCGGGCCCAGGCGCTCGCGGAGGCGCTGGAGGGCCTCGCGCGAGCGGGCCGTGCGACTGCTCAGCTGGCCCTGGAAGGGCGGGTTGCCGATCACCAGGTCGAAGGGGGGGCCGAGGCCCTCTACCTCCAGGCCGTCGGCGCAGGTCACATTGGTGGGCGGCGCCACCTCCCCCGCCTCGGCCACCCACAACCGCAGGGCGGCATCGGTGACCGCAGCCGCCAGCGGGTCGATGTCGGTTCCCCACAGAGCGTTGCCCACCAGTTCGGATCGGGACGGATGCCTGGCCCTTCCATCTCCTTCCCCGGATTCGAGGAAGCGACCGGCAGCCAGGAGGAAGGCCCCTCCCCCGCAAGCGGGATCGCACACCCGGATGTCACCGCGCGAGCGTTGCCAACCGGTGGTGGCCACCTCCACGATGCCCTCGGCCACCATCCGGGGCGTGTAGAAGGCACCACGACTCCGCCGACCGCCCGGATCGATGAGGACCTCGTGTGCCCGCCCGATCAGGTCGGCTGCGAAGGTGGCGGCCGCCCCTCCCAGGTGCGCACGCGGGTCGAGGTCGCCCAGAGGTAAGGGCTCGCCGAAGTCGCCGCTCAGGAGGGCTGCGTCACCTGCGCTGCGGCCCGAGGCGTCGACGGCCTCGAACAGCGCCGCCGCGATGGCCACCACGACCCCGCTGAGCTCTGCGGGCTCCAGGGCCTGCGACGGGCCGAGGCGCTCACGGAGCAGGCCGAGGTATCCCTCGAGGGGGGTGGGCCGGTCCGTCGCACCCGGCTCGGGGTGATGGGCGATGGCCATTCGACCGACCTGCCCGGTGCTTTCCCCTGGCTCCTCAGGTGAGGGCGGGGTCGGCCGCTGGGTCCCAGCTGGCCAGCTTGGCCAGGCGGTCGTCGTTGGAGAAGACCTCCACTAGGGGCTGGTCGAGGCCCAGCCGGCGCATCAGCCGGCGTGCGCCCAGCTCCTCGTTCCACAGGAGCAGCGACACGACAACCCCCGACTCGCCGGCGCGTGCGGTGCGCCCGGACCGGTGCAGGTACGACTTGTGCTCGTCGGGAGGGTCGTAGTGGACCACCACGTCGACGTCGTCCACGTGGATCCCACGGGCAGCCACGTCGGTGGCCACGAGCACACCGAGCTTGCCGGCAGTGAAGTCGGCCAGGGCACGCTCGCGATCGCTCTGGCGGAGGTCGCCGTGGATGGCACGTGCCTTCACGCCCTCGTCCACGAGGCCCCTGGCGACGCGGTCGGCGGCGCGCTTGGTGTTGGTGAACACGATGGTGCGGTTGGCGCCTCGGGAGATGGCCGCAGCCACCTTCACCTTGTCCATCTCGTGCACCAGAAGGAAGCGGTGGGTCATCTCCTCCACGGTCACCTGCTTGGAGGCCACCTCGTAG
>CAYNQN010000119.1:0-5011 GCA_964399375.1 uncultured Rhabdothermincola sp.
GTAGAGCGGGTTGAGGGTCACGCCCCCGTAGATCCAGCACGTCGTGTCGCGGGTGAAGATCGTGTTGGGGAGGGGAGGCATGAGGTACTCGTTCACCCCGCTCGACTCCCGGGCAAGGGCGACGTACCCGGGCCGCAGGTCGTCGGGCAGATCACGGGTGGAGAGGCCGCCGATGAGGAACCGGGCCAGCTCTGCGGGCTCCAGCCCGTCCAGGAAGGAGCGGGTCTCGGCGACGAGTCCGATGCCCACCTCGTTGGCCACGATCTTGCGGTCCAGGAGCCAGGCCCGGCCCGCGGGGTCGGCCATGGTCTCGGCGAGGACCTCGTGGAGCTCGACCACCTCCACACCGCGGTCGCGCATCTTGTCGACGAAGTCGAAGTGGTCACGCCGAGCGTTCTGCACCCACAGCACGTCGTCGAACAACAGATCGTCACAGTTGCTCGGGGTGAGGCGCTCGTGGGCCAGGCCCGGAGAGCACACCAGCACCTTTCGGAGCCGACCGACCTCGGAGTGGACGCCGTAGTGGGCCGCGGCGGAGTGTTCGGTCATCGCGTGCTCCTGTGTTGCGAGTGCCGACGTGGCAACGGTCGGAACTTCTGCAACGAGACGATAGCCACCTCGCCCCTGCCGGCGCCCCGGTGCGATTCCCTGCCACGCCAGTGGTCCTATGGCATCATTCGACCTCCTGCCCAAGGCGAGGGCACTCACCTGGTCGGGGGTCGAAGCAACCCCGCCGGACTCGAGGTTGCATGGCTGCGGAACACGACGTCGGCCCAGGGGCAGCATCGGGTCGTGCCCAGAAGGTCACCCTCGTCACGCTCACGGCGATGGTCGTGGGCGGGATGGTGGGAGCGGGCGTCTTCTCGCTGCCCCGGCGGTTCGCCACCGAGACCGGCATCTACGGCTCGCTCATCGCCTGGGCGATCGCCGGCGCGGGCATGCTCATGCTCGCGTTCGTGTTCCAGACCCTGGCCGTGCGCAAGCCACAACTCGACTCGGGCGTGTACGCGTATGCGAAGGCGGGCTTCGGCGAGTACCTGGGGTTCTTCTCGGCGTTCGGCTACTGGGCCAGCGCCTGCGTGGGCAACACCACCTACTGGATACTCATCATGTCCACCCTGGGCGCCCTCGTGCCCTGGCTGGGCGAGGGCAACACGCTCCCGGCGGTGGCGCTGTCCACGGTGGGCATCTGGGCCTTCGCCGCCCTGGTGCTGCGCGGCGTCAAGGAGGCCGCCTCCATCAACCGGGTGGTCACCATCGCCAAGGTCATCCCGATCCTGGTCTTCGTGGTCCTGTGCCTGTTCCTCGCCGACTGGGACATCTTGCGCTCCAACGTGGGGGGAGACGGCGTCGGCTCCCTGTTCGAGCAGGTGAACGGCACCATGCTCGCCACCGTGTTCGTGTTCCTGGGGGTCGAGGGGGCGAGCGTCTACTCCAGGATGGCCCGCAAGCGTGAGGACGTGGGCCGCGCCACCGTGCTCGGCTTCCTGAGCGTCCTGGCGGTGTTCGCCAGCGTCACCATCGTGTCGTTCGGCATCCTTCCCCAGGCCGAGATCGCCCAGCTCCGCCAGCCGTCGATGGCCGGGATCCTCGAGGCCGCGGTGGGAGGTTGGGGAGCCGTGTTCGTGAGCGCCGGGCTGATCATCTCGGTCCTCGGGGCCTACCTGGCCTGGGCACTGATGGCTGCCGAGGTGCTGTTCGTCGCCGCCAAGGACGACGACATGCCCAGGTTCCTGCGGCGCGTCAACAGGCGCGACGCCCCCATCGCCGCCGTGGTGATGTCGACGATCCTCGTGCAGATCATGTTGTTCGTGACGATGGCCTCGGAGAACGCCTTCGACTTCACGCTGAACATGACGAGCGCCCTCACGCTCATCCCCTTCGTCCTCGCGGCGGGATACGCGCTGCGGCTCGCGATCACCAGGGACGGTTACGACACCCAACCGGAGGGGAGGAGCAGAGACCTCTGCATAGCGGCCCTGGCCACCATCTACACGCTCTTCCTGCTGTACGCGGCGGGCCTCAGGTACATGCTGCTCTCGTTCGTGATCTACGCCCCCGGCACGGTGCTGTTCGTGATGGCGCGCAGGGAGCAGGCACGTACCCTCTTCTCCCCTCGGGAGATGGCGATCTTCGCCTTCTCCGTGGTCGTGGCGGTGATCGGCGTGGTGGCCCTGGTGGCCGGCTGGATCACGGTGTGATCCCCATGGATCTCGACCACGTCATCGACCTCGTCGTCCGTCTCCTTGCGAAGGGCCATTGACATGAGACACCCGACCACCCCCATCCCACCCCGTGCCGACCGTGCGATCGCCCGGTCGGTGGCGGTCGGGATCGCCGCAGCCCTCGCGCTCGTGTCGCTGGCCTGCGCCACCCCGACGAGCAACGACACCCGAAGCGCCACGGCAGGGCTCCCGAACGTCGAGCAGTCCCTCATGGCCAACGAGTGGGTGCTCGACCCCGACCAGAGCTCCCTCTCTTCGGCGCACCTCTCAGAGGTCACCCTCAGCTTCTCGGCCGAGCAGCTCCTCGCCGGCTCGGCGCCGTGCAACACCTATCGGGGGACGTTCTCGCTCGACGGGAGCTCGATAGCCATCTCAGACCTGGCCCAGACGCAGATCGCCTGCGACCAGCCCGTCATGGATGCCGAGCGCGAGTACCTGGAGGCGCTGGCAGCGATCACGACGGTCGACACCCGCCAGCGCGATCGGCTGGTGCTCGAGGGCGACGGGGGCCTACAGCTGTCGTTCGTCGCCGTCGACGTCTACACCTCGCTGCTGGGCACCTGGTCGATCGTGAACCTGGCAAGGGGCGATGCCCTGGTGACGCCGGTGAACGGCACCGATCCCACGATGACCTTCACGTCGGCAGGCGAGCTCCAGGTCGATACCGGGTGCAACCCGATGGGCTCGTCGTGGGCGCTGGAGGGGCGCCACATCACCATCGAGCCCCCGAGGCAGACGTTGATGGCGTGCAGCACCCCGCCCGGGGTGATGGAGCAGGAGACGGCCATCGGCGTCGCTCTCGAAGCGGCCGACCGCGTCGACATCGCCGGCGACACGCTCACCTTGGTGAACGCCGAGGGCATGAAGACCATCGTGGCCAGGGCTCGATGATCTCCGGCCGCATCCCCGACGGGCGTCGAGGCGCTCAGTCGGTGCGTTCGTAGCGCCAGCCGGACGGCATCATCCAGAGCCGGTGGCGCGGGCCCGGCTGATCGACGTCGCCCCCCTCGTAGGCCACGTCGCCGTGGTAGAGCGCCACTCCACCGCCCGGCACCGCGGCGAAGTGGGTCTCGAAGTACTCGGGTGAACCGGTGGCCAGGTCGGCCAGGGCTTCGGCCACGTCGCCGTACCGGGCCAGGTGCTCGAGGGTTATCCAGGTGGGCGGGGCCAGCTCGATCTCGTCCGCGTTGCGCCGGGCCAGGGCCTCGGCGGGAGCTATCCAGCAGTGGTCCACGGTCTCGCTGCCGTCCACCACCACCTCTCCCTCCGATACCGGCGCAGCGAAGAAGTAGGTGGCGAAGCGACGGGCCAGGATGGGCGGCGGCGTCCAGTGCGAGAACCACACCAAACCCTCGGGCTCCACCAGCAGGCCGGCCTCTTCCTGGGCTTCCCGAACCGCGGCCCGCCGGGCGGCCGACTCCAGGTCGTCGGGCCCGCCATGGAGCCAGTCGTCGGCGTCGATGCGCCCCCCGGGCCACACCCACATACCACCGGCGAAGGCGAGCTTGGAGCTGCGCTGCACCATGAGCGTCTCGACGCACCTAACCCCCTGCGCATCGACGGCATCGCGCATCAGCACCACGGTGGCTGCCGGGATGCTGGGGTAGGTCTCCTCCAGGTCGAGGCCCGCCTCTGCGTTCATCCTGCAGAGAGCCTACCGACGTCCTAATCGGGATCTCGTTTGTTCCTCTGGCTTCCCCGGTAGGCCTTCTGCGCCACCTTGTCCTGGCGCTTGCGCTCGGCGCGGGCCCGCACATCCCGCCTGGCCTCCACGTCGGCGGCCTCGCGGTGCATCTCCAGGTACCTGCCGAGGCGCGCCTCGTCGAGGTCTCCGGAGACCACCGCGGCGCGCACGGCGCACCCCGGTTCGGACTCGTGAGCGCAGTCGCGGAAGCGGCACCCCTCGGCCAGCTCCTCGATGTCGGCGTAGGTCTGCGCCAAGCCCTCGTATGCGTCCCACAAACCCATCGAGCGCAGGCCCGGCGTGTCCACCACCACGCCCCCTCCCGGCACGAGCACCAGATCTCGGGTGACCGTGGTGTGCCGGCCCTTGGCGTCGCCCTCGCGAACCTCACCCGTGGTCTGGGCTTCCCGGCCCACCAGGCGGTTCACCAGGGCCGACTTGCCGGCCCCCGACTCGCCGATCATCGCGAGGGTGCGATTGGGCTCCAGGTAGGCGCGCAGGCCTTCGATCCCTTCGCCCGTTCGAGAGCTCACGAGGTGCACGGGCGTCTCGCCGGCCAGCGCCCGAAGCTCGTCCATCGTCGCGGCCACCACTCCCTCCTCCAGGGGAAGGTCGGCCTTGGTGGCCACCAGCACGGGGCTGGCGCCGCTCTCCCACGCCAGCACCAGCGAGCGCTCCATGCGGCCCGCCCGCAGCGGGCGGTCGAGCCCGTGCACCACCAGGACGAAGTCGACGTTCGCAGCGAGCACCTGCTCGGCGCGCCCCAGGGCGTCGATGCGGGCTATCCGCGACGACCTGGGGAGCACCCCCGCCACGGTTGCGAGCTCGCCCACCTCGGGGTCGGCCAGGGTCAGCGCCACCCAGTCGCCGGTTGTGGGGACCTCGTCGACCGGCGCTACACCGGACCTGTCGACGGCAGGCCAACCGGCGGGGTTGGCGGTGGCCATCACGGTGCCGGCCGACGTCTGTGCCATCACACGGCCCCGGTCGGCCCGCACCACGCGGCCAGGCACCGTGCCCTCCGGGGCCCCGGCCCAGAGCCCGCCGAGCCGCTCGTCCCACCCCAGGGCGCCCAGCTCTCCGACCATCGCCCGGGACCCTA
>CAYNQN010000120.1:0-327 GCA_964399375.1 uncultured Rhabdothermincola sp.
GTGCCCCTCCATCGCCCCCGAGTGGGAGGACCCTGCGGGCGTCCCCATCTCGGCGATCCTCTTCGGTGGCCGGCGCGCCACCAACGTGCCGCTGGTGACCGAGTCGTTCAACTGGCAGCACGGCGTGTTCCTGGGCTCGATCATGTCGTCGGAGAAGACGGCCGCCGCCGCCGGGACCGTGGGCGAGCTGCGCTTCGACCCCTTCGCCATGCTGCCCTTCTGCGGCTACAACATGGGCGACTACTTCGCCCACTGGCTGAGCGTCGGCGCCGGTGCCGACCCGGCCAAGCTCCCCAGGCTCTTCTGGGTGAACTGGTTCCGCAAGGG
>CAYNQN010000120.1:337-5000 GCA_964399375.1 uncultured Rhabdothermincola sp.
CGTTCCTTTGGCCCGGCTTCGGGGAGAACAGCAGGGTCCTCAAGTGGGTGCTGGAGCGCATCGACGACACCGCGGGAACCGAGGCCGTCGACACGCCGATCGGCCGGGTCCCAACCGAGACCAGCCTCGACACCGAGGGCCTCGGGATCGACCCCGCCACCCTGGCCGAGCTGCTCTCGGTGGACGCCGAGGCCTGGCGAGGCGAGATCCCCCAGCTCGACGCCCACTACGAGCGCTTCGGGGCGGAGCTGCCCGACGAGCTCCGCGACGAGATGCGCGAGCTGGAGAAGCGCCTGGCCGGCTAGCGGTCAGGGATCCAGCAAGGAGGAGTGCCGATGGCAGTCAGCGCTTTCGTGTTGATCCAGACCGAGGTGGGCCGTGCGGCCCAGGTGGCCGAGGCCGTGGGCGCCATCCCGGGGGTGGTCTCCGCCGACGACGTGACCGGCCCCTACGACGTGATCGCCCGGGCCGAGGCCGACTCGGTGGACGACCTGGGCAAGATGGTGGTGAGCCGGCTGCAGATGATCGACGGCATCACCCGCACCCTCACCTGCCCGGTCGTCAACCTCTAGCCGAGCAGCCGCCAGGCTGAGCCGCTCTCAGCCGGCGCTGGCGAGCCCCGGCGGAGCGGCGGAGCCAGCGCAAGAGACACGGCTACCTCACGACGATGGCCCGCAGTCCCAGGCCCATCAGGAACAGGCCACCCAGCCCGTAGAGCAGGTAGCGGTAGGCCATCACCTGCTGGCGGTAGCTGTAGATGAGCCCCACGGTGACGATCGCCACGAACCCGTAGAACATGTGGAACTGGGGTGCCTCCACGCCCTGGCCGGCCACCATGATCACCCCGAGGATGACCTCCAAGAAGATCGAGAGCTGGGCCGCTGCCACCGTCCACCACAGGGCGCGAGTGCGCAGGGGCTCGATCCAGTGGGCGGCCAGCGCCCAGCACCCTGCGAAGGCGTTGGAGCCCACCACCACCCACGCCCACGTCGCGTGCACATCGGCCAATCCCATGAGCCGAAAGTACACTCGGCCTTCGATGCTCAAGTCGAACGACCCCTGCTGGTGCGGCAGCACGAAGAAGTACAAGCGCTGCCACGGAAGCCCGGACAAGAGGCTCCGCCCCGGCCACGTGAGCCCCGAGCGCCCCGTGCCCGAGGGCATCGCCGTGCCCGAGTACCGCGACACCCTCAACCCCAGGCGGTGGGACGAGCCCAGGGTGAAGTCGCCAGAGACCCTGGAGCGCATGCGCAGGGCGGGCCGGATCGCCGCCGAGGTGCTCTCGCTGGCGGGGGCGCGCGTCGCCCCCGGCGTGACCACCGACGAGATCGACGCCTACGTCCACGAGCTCTGCCTGGAGCGTGGTGCCTACCCGAGCCCGCTGCGCTACAAGGGCTTCCCCAAGTCGGTGTGCACCTCGGTGAACGAGGTGATCTGCCACGGCATACCCGACGACCGGCCCCTCGCAGGCGGCGACATCGTGAACCTGGACGTGACCGTCTTCGTCGACGGCGTCCACGGCGACACCAACGCCACCTTCGAGGTGGGCGACGTGGACGAGGAGTCGCGCCGGCTGGTGAGGGTCACCAGGGAGTGCATGGAGGCCGGCATCGAGGCCGTGCGGCCCGGCCAGCCCCTATCTCTCATCGGTCGCGCCATCGAGAGCCACGCCGAGGCCAACGGCTACAGCGTGGTGCGTGCCTTCGTGGGCCACGGCATAGGCGAGCAGTTCCACAGCGACCTGCAGATCCCCCACTACCACGAGCCCCGGCTCACCGCGGTGGCCGAGGAGGGGATGACCTTCACCATCGAGCCCATGATCTCGATGGGTACCGGTCAGCACATGATCTGGGACGACGGTTGGACCGCTGTGACCGCCGACGGCAGCCGGACCGCTCAGTTCGAGCACACGATCGTGGTGACCCCCAGGGGAGCCGAGGTGCTCACCGCGGCCGCCGACCGCGCCCCCGCCTGACCCTGGCGACCGCTCGTAGGCCCGGGAGCGCAGGGGGCCCGGCTCCTGGGCTCCGGGGCGTCACATGCGGCCGAGCAGCTCGGTCTTCTTGGCCTGGAACTCGGCGTCGGTGAGTATGCCCCTGGCGTGCAGGTCGGCGAGGCGCTCGAGCTGCTCGTGGACCGGGACCTGGGCCTGGTTGTCCTCCTGGCCGGGGCCCGCCGCCGCCAGCCCCTCGCTCACCCTGTCGAACTTGCGGTTCTCGTTGCCTTCCATCTGGATGTAGATCTCGTTCTGGACCCTGTTGGGATGGCGGATGTTCTCGAAGTCCGAGACGCCCTCGACGCTCGCCGAGTCGACCCGCAGGTCGCCCAGCCCCAGGGCCCGCTCCCAGATCTTCTGGGCGAAGTGGATGGCGTTGATGGACTCGAGGGGTATCTCGATGCCCCGCTTGGCCAGGACGCCCGACCGGTAGATGACGCGGTCGGTGGTGAGGACGAAGTCGGTGGTGACCAGCTGCAGGTAGCGCACCAGGAACCACACGAGGCAGGCGACGATGAGGACGGCGGCGAGGCCTTTGACGGCACCGGGCCAGTCGTTGACGAGGGCGACGATGCCGAAGGCGAGGGAGAGGACCAGCGTGAGGATGGACGGTGTGATGGTCCACCAGTGAGGGTGCAGGTCTAGGACGAGCTCCTCGGACCCGTGCAGGTTCTCCCGGGGGTATGCCACAGCCGAACCCTACGCCTTGCCGCCTGAGGTGGGCGCGCTCATCCGCCCCGCCAGCCCTATCCTGCCGCCCATGGTGGACGTGAGCGAGGAGCGCTTCGAGGAGCTGGTTGGCGAGGCGCTCGACACCATCCCCGACGAGCTGGCACGGCACATGGACAACGTGGCCGTGACCGTGAGGGACAACGGCTACGAGGGCCTGCTGGGCCTCTACGAGGGTGTGCCGCTGACGGCGAGAGCCGACTACGGCGTGGGTGGCGTGATGCCCGACCGCATCACCATCTTCCGCCGGCCCATCCTCGATCTCTGCTCGACCGAGGCCGAAGTGGTGCGCCAGGTGCGGGTGACGGTGATCCACGAGGTGGGCCACCACTTCGGCATCGACGACGACCGCCTCCGAGAGCTGGGCTGGGCGTAGCCGCAGCGGAGCTGCCAGGAGCGGGGAGCATCGCGTCGGCGTGTCTCAGGTCGTCTGTAAGGTCGCCTCGTGGAACCCGACAAGCTCCTCGAGGGTTTGAACGACGATCAGCGCCGGGCGGTGACGAGCAGCGCTGCGCCCCTGTGCGTGCTCGCAGGCGCCGGCTCGGGGAAGACCCGCGTGCTCACCAGGCGCATCGCCTGGCATGCGGCCACCGGCGCCCTGGAGCCCAGCCACGTGATGGCGCTCACCTTCACCCGCAAGGCCGCCAACGAGCTCAACCAGCGCCTCGCCCGCCTGGGCCTGCGCAAGGCGGTCACGGCGGGCACCTTCCACTCGGTGGCCTACGCGCAGCTGCGCACGCGCTGGGCCGACCGGGGAGAGCGGCCACCGGCGCTGCTCGACAGGAAGACCGGCTTCGTGGCTCGGCTGATGCCCAAGTGGGTGGCCGACGCCGCCTCCCCGTTCGAGATCGTCGCCGAGATCGAGTGGGCCAAGGCGCGGCTGGTCGCCCCCGAGGGCTACGAGCAGGTGGCGGCCGGCCTGGGTCGCCGCACTCCCGTGGAGGGCTCTGTGGTCGCCGACCTGTACGCCCGCTACGAGGAAGAGAAGGCGCGGCGCCACATGGTCGACTTCGACGACCTCCTGCGCCTGTGCGACGAGGCCCTGCGGGGCGATCGCGAGCTCGCCACCACGCAGCGCTGGCGCTTCCGCCACTTCTTCGTCGACGAGTTCCAGGACGTGAACGCCGCCCAGCACCGGCTGCTCGAGGCCTGGCTGGGCGGGCGGGCCGACCTGTGCGTGGTGGGCGATCCCCGCCAGGCCATCTACGCCTGGAACGGAGCGGATGCCTCGTACCTGAACGCCATGGCCGACGGGGGCTCCGGCGCCGAGGTGGTCCGCCTCTCCGACAACTACCGGTCGACCCCCGAGATCCTCGCGGCCGCCAACCGGGTGATCGGCGGTCGCCACACGTTGCGCGCCAACCGCGAGGGGGGCCCGGTGCCCACCGTGCGCCAGGCTCCCGACGAGCTGGCGGAGGCTGCTGCCGTGGCGCGCTCCGTGCGCGATCGCCACGGCTCCACGGGCCGGTGGTCGGCGCAGGCCGTGCTGGTGCGAACGCACGCCCAGGCTGCCGTCATCGCCGAGGCGCTGGGCAACGCCTCGATCCCCCACCGCCTGCGGGTGGATCCTCGCTCCGGGCTGGGCAACCCCCAGCCCCCCGTCGACGACCGGGCCGGCGGGAACGGGCCAGAAGGTGCGGAGGGCGCCCCACGCGACGCCGTGGAGGTGGTCACCTTCCACGCGGCCAAGGGCCTGGAGTGGCCGGTGGTCCACGTCGCCGGCCTCGAGCAGGGCCTGGTGCCCATAGGGCACGCCCGCACGCCCGACGCCCTGGCGGAGGAGCGGCGCCTCCTCTACGTGGCCCTCACGCGGGCCCGCGACGAGCTGCACTGCACGTGGGCCGAGCAGCGCACGTTCTCGGGGCGGACCATGGCCCGCGAGCCCTCGATGTTCCTCGACCGCCTGCAGTCGAACGGCTCAGCCCCCGGCACCCGTGG
>CAYNQN010000121.1:0-4955 GCA_964399375.1 uncultured Rhabdothermincola sp.
GGGGTACGGGGGGAGGGGGTTTCCATCAGGGCCTTCGTCTAGTCCCAGGTGCCGCATGGGGGCCCCTGGCGTCGTCAGCCCACCGTACTCGGGTGCTGCGCCTCTGACACTCAGGGCGCGGTGGTCCCGGCGGGGCCACGAGCTCGGTCAGGCGGCAGCCCGCCTGAGCCGGTCGATCACGGCGCTCCCCAGGCCGTGTGGTGGAGGGGGCACCGCCAGCAGCACGTCCAATCCGAGCGCATCAGCCCTGCGCAGCAGCTCGTAGAGGCTCCTCGCGTAGCTCTCCGCCGACCCTGCGGGACCCAGCTCGACCACCTCGGGGGGCACCCCCTCGACGTGTCCCGGAGCGAGCAGGCCCACTCGCCTGCCCTCATCCAGCAGGGCCCTTGCCCGTGGTCCCGCCTCTCCGGCGGAGACCACCTCCACCCGGGCATCCGGCGAGTAGTGGGCTGCCAGGGTGCCCGGGGCGGCCACGCGCCTGGCGCCCTGGCTCCAGATAGGCACCGGGGCTCCCAGCACCTCGTCGAGCCGATCGGCGGTGACGCCTCCCACCCGGACCACCTCGGGGGCCCCGGTGGAGAGGTCGACGATGGTCGACTCGATCCCCACCGAGCAGGGCCCGCCATCGAGCACCTGGTCTACGTCGTCTCCCAGGTCTGCCACGACGTGGGCCGCTGTGGTCGGGCTCACCCGCCCGAACCTGTTGGCCGAGGGGGCCGCAACCCCACCGCCGAACGTCTCGAGCAGATCCCTGGCCACGGGGTGGGCGGGCACCCGCAGGCCCACGGTCTCACGGCCGCCAGTCACCGCATCGGCGACCAGGCTCGAGCGTTGCAACAGCAGGGTGAGGGGTCCCGGCCAGAAGGCCTGGGCAAGCCGGCCCGCCTCGGGGGGCACCTCGGCGGCCCACGCATCGAGCTGGTCGACCGAGGCGATGTGCACGATCAGGGGGTGTCCCGCCGGCCTGCCCTTCACCTTGAAGATCCGCTCCACGGCTGCCGGGTTCGTGGCATCGGCCCCCAAGCCGTAGACGGTCTCGGTGGGAAACGCCACGAGGCCACCCCTCCGCAGGATCTCGGCGGCGCGCTCCAGGTCCCGTGCTGTGGGTCTTGCAGCGGCGGTGGGCATGCCCGCATGGTAAGGCCGGGTAGCGTCGCTGGCCGTGCCTGCCCTACCGGTCGGTCCCCGCCGCTCTGGCCCCTCTTCGAGGGCGACGACCCTCGCCCTGTGCTGCACAGCGGCGCTGTCGGTGATGGCGCTGTTCGTGCTCGGGTTCCCGGAGGCGGCGGCAGGATGGGCAATGGGGGCGGTGCAAGCGGCAGAAGACCAGCTCACGCCGCTCAAGGCCGTGGTCCTGGGGCTGGTCGAGGGCATCACCGAGTTCCTGCCCATCAGCTCCACGGGCCACCTCCTGGTGGTCCAGCGACTCATGGGCATAGGCACCACCGAAGCGACCAAGGACGCCGCCGACTCCTATGCGATAGCCATCCAGGCGGGAGCCATCCTCGCCGTCGTCGTCCTCTACCGGGGGCGCCTGGTCACGATGGCCCGAGGTGCTGTGGGCCGCGACCCCTCCGGTCGGAGCATCCTGGTGGCGCTGGTGGCGGCCGCAGTGCCCGCAGCCGTGATCGGGCTGCTGGGCGAGCAGCTGATCAAGGACAACCTGCTGAGCCCGGGTCCGGTGATCGCCGCCTGGATCGTGGGGGGGCTCGTGATCCTCGCAGTGGCGGACCGCTGGACGAGCCGCAGCGGTGGCAGGTCGCTGGAGGAGCTGGGGGTGCGTCCCGCTCTCGTCATCGGGCTCGCCCAGTGCATCGCCATGTGGCCTGGCACCAGTCGCAGCCTGGTGACGATCCTCGCCGCCCTCGTCTTGGGCTACAGCCTGGCCGCCGCGGTGGAGTTCAGCTTCCTGCTCGGGCTGATCACGCTGGGCGGGGCGACCGCCTACGAGGCCGCGCGCCACGGCTCGGAGATGCTCGAGGCCTACGGGTGGTTCGAACCCCTCCTCGGCCTGGTGGTTGCGTTCTTGTCGGCAGTGATAGCGGTGCGCTGGATGGTGGGGTACCTCCAACGGCACAGCCTCGCGATCTTCGGGTGGTACCGCTTGGGCGTCGCGGGGTTGGCCCTGGTGCTCCTGGGCACCGGTGTCCTCTGATCTCCCTGCACGGTGGCACTCAACTGGATCTCGGACCATCGACCGAATTTTGACGTTCTGATACTTAAGAGTCTGTCGACCTATTCATATCTGCTGGTCATGATCCACCCATGGAAGGTGATCTGCAACGAGTCCTGGGCGAGAACCTGAAGGCGATCCGGTTCCGGATGGGTGTCTCGCAGGAGGGCCTGGCCGAGGAGCTCGGCTTCCATCGGACGTACCTGGCGTCGATCGAGCGGGGCGAGAGGAATCTGAGCCTGCGCTCACTCGAACGCCTCGCCACGATGATCTCCGTCGACCCGCTCGACCTCCTGAGCCCGATCTCGCCGAACAAGCTGCGACGGCTCTTCTGAGGGGCCGGCGCCCCTCGACGAGCTGGTCCCCTCACCGCCGCACTCGCATCGAGCTGCAACCGCCCACGGAGGCGGCCCTCAGCCAGGGGGTTCTCGTGCCTCGACGTGAAGGTGCGCCGGGTTCCCGTGGAGCACCTCGAGCACGGCCACCACTTCGCCGCTGTCGGTGATCGACACCCCTGCGTGCGCACCGTCGCCGTCGATGGGGTCGTTGGCGAACAGCTCGGCACAAGTGGACCCGCCAGGGGCCGAGCGACCGTAGACACTCACGGCACCGTGGTCGGCCCGGGACGCCATGACGATCCGCTCGAAGCCGTCGTGGTCGACGACGACGACGGATCGCGTGCGGACCTCGGTGCTCAGGCCGAGACGGATCTCGTCCACCGCGGCGCGGAGGTGTGTGATCTCCTCCGACAGGACCTCCACTCGATCGAACAGCTCCTGAGAGCTCTGCTGGGAAAGGACGTGGGGCTCGGACATGTTGGCCTCCTCCCGACGCAGCAGCACCCCACCACATGCGTCGCTCAACTAGATACTTATAGATATCAGGCGGGAGAGGCGCTCGCTGATGCAGCGTTTGATGACAGCGTTGATGACAGCGATCGTGGATCCGCCCCCGAGGAGAGGATCGGCCATCCAGCCGACCCTCTCGTTCATTCTACGAACACCTGAGACAAGGAGACCGGCTGCCCGCCGCCCGACCGCAGCCGGCACGTGCGAGGGGTTCCCAAGCGGTGAGGAGCACTGCCGAGCACTAGCTTGGTGGTCGTTCTCGGAAGGTCGACCGGCCTTTGGAGGTGTAGATGATGGCGCGACTGCGTGGGGAGTCGTGGACACTCTCGCTGGCCGCGACCTTCCTTCTGCTGGTCATCGCCTACTCGCTGCTGGCCCTCGCCTCCTACGAGCTCTTCGGGGCCTCCTCCATCGGGGTCACCTTCTTCCCTCCTGCCGGGCTCACCTTCGCGGCGTTCCTGGTGATCCCCAGGCGGCTCTGGCCTGCCGTGGCTGCGGCCGTGGTGGTGGGAGAGCTCGCCGTCGACATGGGCCAGGGACAGGGCCTCTGGTGGTCGCTGGGGTGGGCGGCGGCCAACCTCACCGAGCCGTTCGTGGGTGCTCTGGTGGCCAGAGCGCTCACCCCGAGCATCGGGCTGAGCCGGCGGTTCTGCCTCGCCTTCCTCGTGGGCGGGCTGCTGGTGGGCCCGGCCGTCGGCGCCACCATCGGATCCACCGTGCTCGACATGGGCAACGACATCGCCTGGGCCGCGAGCTTCCCCGACATCTGGGTGGGCGACGCTCTCGGCGTGCTCGTGGTGGCCCCCTTCGCCCTCGTGCTGATCAAGCCCCGTGAGTTCGTGCGCTTCCGCACGCCTCGCGTCGACATCGTCGTCGTGAGCGTCGCCATGGTGGCCTGTGCCGCAGCTTTCTTCCTGGGCGACCAGATCCCGGTGGGCTATGCCGCGTTGCCACTGCTCGCCTACACCGCCGTTCGGTGCAGCTCGAGGGAGCTGGCGCTGGCAGCGATGGTGGTGGCGGGCGCCCTCACGGCAGCCACCGCTCACGGCACGGGGCCCTGGGGGCTGATCGGAGACGAGCTCGACACCCACTCTCGCCTCGTGCAGCAGCAGCTCTTCCTCCTGACGGCCATCGGGGCCGCTTGGCTGCTGAAGCTCGAGGTCACCGAGCGCAGCCGAGCGGTCAGCTCGGCCCGGGACAGCGCCGCCGACCTCGAGCGAGCCCGAGACGAGACCAAGGGGCAGGAGCGCCTGACAGACATGTATCGCTGGATGAGCGAGAAGGCCAGCGAGCAGGCCGAGCTGGACCACCACATAGCACTCACCCTCCAGAACGCCCTGATGCCCAGCGACATCGACACCCCGGCCGGCGTCCGGGCCTGTGGGCGCTACCTGCCCGCCACCCAGGCCTTGGAGGTTGGTGGCGACTGGTACGAGATGATCCATGACGAGCGCGGGATAGCGACGGTGGTCATCGGCGATGTCGTGGGCCACAGCCTTGCCGCCGCGGCCGCCATGGGGCAGCTGGCAGCTGCAGCACGTGCGCTCGCCTGCGCAGGCCACGGCCCGTCGGAGCTCATCGGGAACCTCGACCTGGTGGCCGACCGCACGCCCGACGCGATGATGGCAACGATCGCATGCGCCACCCTCGAGACGATGACGGGCCGCCTCCGCTACAGCAGCGCCGGCCACCCTCCCCCCTGCTTGAGGCGCCCGGACGGCACCACCGTCCTCCTCGAGGGGGCCAGAGGCACACCACTCGCGGTCACGAGCCCCGAGGGCCGCTCGGAGGACTCGATCGTCCTCGCTCCGGGGAGCCTCGTCGTCTTCTACACCGACGGGCTCATCGAGCGGCGCGACCAGCCCATCGACGTGCAACTCGCCGAGCTCCGGCGCGTGATCGGCCATCTCGGCCCCAGGGACCCGGCAAAGGCC
>CAYNQN010000122.1:0-4842 GCA_964399375.1 uncultured Rhabdothermincola sp.
GGCCAAGGACCTGCGGGTCCTTGGCCATTGCCACGAGCATCTTGCGCATCGTGGCCGCCTGCTGGGCCTCCTTCGAGTCGAACTTGAGCCGGTCGAGCTTGGTGACGCCATCGACGATGGCAGCCACCTCGGGGCCGAACTCCCCCTCCACGTCTGCCAGCGTCATCCCCGTGTCCTCCACGGCGTCGTGCAGGAGCGCCGCGGAGACGGTCACGTCGTCGAGGCCCAGGCCGGCCACGATCTTGGCGACGGCGACCGGGTGGCCGATGTAGGGCTCGCCGGAGCGCCTGCTCTGGCCGCTGTGCGCGTCGGCGGCCCGCTCGTAGGCCAGCGAGATCATCGCCGACGACGCCTTGGGGTGCCGTGAGCGGTAGATGGCGACCAGCGGCGCCACCTCTTCCGCCGTGGGCGCGCTGTGCCGCCTCCACGGAAGCACCCTGTCCACGGTGGTAGCCATCGTCTCAGCCCTCGCCGGTCATCTACTGCGTGGGACTCCATCGTAGGGCCGCTAGGGGGTGCTCCAGCCGACACCTGGCGGTGCCTACGAGCAACCAGGGACCCGGCAAGCTCGGGTGGCCCACCTGCGGGATGCCGACGGCAGAGGACGTGGGCTGGGGGACGTGCGCCAGACGGCGCACGTCCTAGCGGCGCTTGCCCTTCTTGCGGGGCCGGGGTGGGATGGCTCCCGTGGGGCTCGGGGGGCCCTGGGCACCGGTGGCCGGCGCTGCGACCGCCGCTCCGGCGGAGGGGACCTCACCGCGGCCGGCCACATCGCCGGCTCCCACGGAGGCACCCACCGGGGCCGGCGCCTGCTCGGCCCTGGTGGCCTCGATGCGCTCGCGCACCGTGCGAAAGCGCGGCTGGCGCTCCTTCAGCATGTTCAGCAGTGGCGCCGCGATGTAGATGGACGAGTAGGTGCCCAGGATCAGGCCCACGAACAGGGCGATGCCGAACTCCTGGAGCGTCACGGCGCCGAGGATCATCGAGCCCACCACGAGCACCGAGATCACCGGGAGGAGGGAGGCGATGGCGGTGTAGAGCGACCGCATCAGCACCTGGTTCATGGAGAGGCTGACCATCTCGGTGTAGGTCAAACGCTGGGAGACGCCGACCTTGGGTTCGTTCTCCTTGACCTTGTCGAAGACCACGACCGTGTCGTAGATGGAGAACCCGAGGATCGTGAGGAAGGCCACGACGGTCCCAGGCGTCACCTCGAACTGGAAGATCGAGTAGACGCCAACGGATATCACCAGGTCGTGGATGAGCGACACGATGGCCGCCACGGCCATCCCCCACTGGAGCCGCAACGAGAGGTAGATCAACAGCACTGCGAGCACCACGATGAGAGCCCGAACGGCCGAGCGCGTGATCTCGGCCCCCCACGAGGGCCCGACGGTGCTGACGCTCACCTCCGACACGTCGACGCCAGACATCTCCGCCAGGGCCTGGCGCACCTGGGCCTGCTCCTCGGGGCCGACCTCACCCGACTGCACGCGGACCGACTGAGCCCCGCTCGGGGAGCTGACCGTCTGGATCTTGGCCGAGCCTTGACCCAGGGGTTCGAGGACCTCGCGTGTGTCGCTGACAGAGGCGCTGGAGGTGACCTCCCAGGCGGTGCCGCCCTCGAAGTCGATCCCCATGTTGAGGCCGCGCGTGAACAGCGATCCGAAGCTGATGACGATCAGCACCGCGGAGAGGATCAGAGCGCGCGGCCACCACCGGGTGAAGTCGATGGCGTTCTCGCCCCGGGCGACGCGGCGGAGGGCGATCACGATGCCACCCCCACGGGCTCGGCCTTCGAGGGGGAAGCGGGAGGCTGGGTGGGGCCGGAGCCGACTTCGGCCGGGAGGCCGTACCAGCCGGGGTGCCTGGCCGCCGAATCGGTGCGAAGCGCCCACCGCACGATCGGGCCCATGAAGTAGCGGGCAACGAAGAGGTCGAGAACGGTTGCGATGGCGAGGTTGAGGGCGAAGCCCCGCACGGCGCCGATGGTCAACCACCACAGCAGGAGGGCACCAAGGAGCGATGCGAAGTCGGCCGCGAAGATCGTCCGCCAGGAGTCCTTGAACGACTTGTCACCGGCGCTGCGGATGCTGCGGCCGTTGCGGATGTCCTCCCTCAGGTGCTCGTAGAACACCACGTTGGAGTCGACCGATACACCGATGGCCACCACGAGGCCGGTCACACCCGCCAGGGTGAGGGCGAGACCCTGGGTGGCGCCCAGCCAGCTGATGATCGACCAGAGCAGAGCCGCCTCCACGCTCAGCTTCAAGATGGCGAGCACGCCGAGGATCCGGTAGATGATGATCATGAAGATCGCCACCGCCAGGAAGCCCACGAGCCCGGCCCAGAGGCCCGCCGAGAGCGCATCCTGGCCGAGGGTGGCCGACACGATCTGCACCTGCTGCTGCTCGAGCTCCACCGGCAGGGCGCCGTAGCGCAGGGCGGTGGCCAGGTCGCTGGCGCTGCTCTCGTCGAAGCTGCCGGAGATGGAGATGACGTCGCGCTCGAAGCTGGCTGCGTTGATGGTGGGAGCCGAGATGACCTGGCCGTCGAGCACGATTGCCAGCTGGCCCCTCCCGCCCTGCGAGCCCTGCGGGGCCGGGCAGTTCTGGGCGCCGTTGTAGCACTGGGAGGCGATGGCGTTGAACTTGTCGATGCCGTCCTCGCCCGACCTGAACAGGGGCCGCACCACCCACTGGCCCTGCTCGAGGCCCGAGGAGGCGCTCTCGAGGCTCTCGCCCGTGAGGGCGGTGGGGCCCAGCTGGTACACCATCACCAGCTCGTCACCCTCGCACTGCGGCAAGAGCACCTGCTGGTCGGGAAGGTCCATCTCGTCTTCCACGCCCTGGACGCAGACGTCAGGGGGGAGCAGCGACGCTGCGGTGCTCGGTTGCTGCTCGGCCGGAGCGGCCGTCGTGTCGGTGGTGCCGTCGGCGCCCACCTGCACCTCGGCCGACGAGCTGGCCTCTGGGGAGAGCTCGGCACCGGCAGGTATCGCCGAGAGCACCGGGCGGAAGCGCAGCTCGGCGGTCTGGCCCACCAGCTCCAGGGCACGGTCGCGGTCCTCCACGCCGGGGATCTGCACGAGGATCGTGTTGTCCTGGCGGGTGATCTCGGGCTCGGCCACTCCCAGGGCGTCGACGCGCTGGCGGATGATCGCAACCGCCTGGTCGAGGGCCTCGGTGCTGACCTCCTCCTTGGGCTGGAGCACCACCGAGACGCCGCCCTGCAGGTCGAGCCCCAGGAGCGGCGCGTGGGAGCGCAGGAACGTGAAGCCGAGGGCGGCGACCGCGATCACCACCACCACGACAGCTGAGAGCACCCCCCGGCGACGCATCAGGAAGAGCGTCCCACGTCGTCGTCACCCTCGGGGTCGCGGGCCTCGCCACGGTCGGGCTCAGCCAGGCCCGAGGAGGGATCGGGTTGCTCCAGCTCGGCCGGTCCCGCGAGGGTCGCCTCCCCAGTGGCCTGAGGTTCGGCGGGCTCGGGGACCTTCGCTGCGACGGCACGCCTCGCCATCTTCAGCTCCAGGCCGGGGGCCACCTCGAGCCGGACCTCGTCGGCGTCGAGGCTGCGGATCGTGCCGTAGATGCCCGACGAGGTCATCACCTCGTCACCCACCGCCAGGGCTGAGACGAGCTGGCGATGCCTGCGGACCTCGCGCTGGCGCGGGACGATGAGCACGATCCACATCAGGGCGAAGAGGATGAGGAGGATGAGTACGGCCATGGTTCGTTTCAGCTCATCCGGCGGCGCGTGGGTCGAGTGGGTCGAAGTCGGCACCGCCGGGGCGGAGTTGCAGGTTAGCCCACACCCCTGACAGCACAAGACAGCCCGCCGACCCTCCACGAGTCGAGGCGGGCCACGGTCGTCAGAAGAGCTGCGCCCGGCCGGGGTCGTCCGCCAGCATCGACGACGCCGGCGCCACCAGGCCCAGGTGTGCCCAGGCGGCGGGTGTGGCCACCCGTCCTCTCGGGGTCCGCATGAGCAACCCCTGCTGGATGAGGAACGGCTCGTAGACGTCCTCGACGGTCTCCGTGGCCTCGCCCACCGCTATCGCCAGGGTGCTCAGGCCCAGCGGGCCCCCGCCGAAGCGCTCGCAGACCGCCGAGAGGATCGCCCGGTCGACCTTGTCGAGGCCCAGCTCGTCGACGCCGAACAAGGCGAGGCCCTCCCGGGCGACCACCTCGTCGACCGCACCCTTCGCCCGCACCTCGGAGAAGTCGCGGACCCGGCGGAGGAGCCTGTTGGCTATTCGAGGCGTGCCCCTGGCGCGGCCCGCGATCTCGGCAGCCCCCCGACCGTCGACCTCCACGCCCAGGATGCCCGCGGCCCTGGCAACTATCGCCTCCAGGTCGGCCACGTCGTAGTAGTCGAGCCTGGCGACGAGGCCGAAGCGATCGCGCAGGGGGCCCGTGATGAGGCCGGTGCGGGTGGTGGCGCCCACCAGGGTGAAGCGGGGCAGGTCGAGACGGATGGAGCGGGCCGCCGGGCCCTTGCCCAGGACGATGTCGAGCTGGAAGTCCTCCATCGCTGGGTAGAGGACCTCCTCGACGGTTCGGGAGAGCCGGTGGATCTCGTCGATGAACAGCACGTCGCCCTCGCCCAGCCTGGTGAGGATGGCGGCCAGGTCGCCGGCGCGCTCCAGCGCCGGGCCGGAGGTCACGTGCAGCACCACGCCCATCTCCTGGGCCACGATGCCCGCCAGCGTGGTCTTGCCCAGGCCGGGTGGGCCTGCGAAGAGGAGGTGGTCGGCGGCCTGCTCGCGGCGCCTCGCCGCCTCCAGGATGATCGAGAGGTGGTCCTTCAGCTCCGCCTGGCCGACGAAGTCGGAGAGCT
>CAYNQN010000123.1:0-4829 GCA_964399375.1 uncultured Rhabdothermincola sp.
GAGTCGCTGCAGGTTGCAGTTGATCACCCACGTGAGGTTGTCGAGCCTCTCCCTGCCCGCCAGCGAGATCGATCCCAGGGTCTCGGGCTCGTCGCACTCGCCGTCGCCGAGGAAGCACCACACGCGGCTCTCGCTGGTCTCGTCGAGCTTGCGGTGGTGGAGGTAGCGGTTGAAGCGGGCCTGGTAGATGGAGTTGATGGGGCCGAGGCCCATGGAGACCGTGGGGTACTCCCACAGCTCGGGCATGAGGCGCGGGTGTGGGTAGCTGGAGAGGCCGGGCCCCGGCACGGGGCCCCGTATCTCGCGGCGGAAGTTGCGCAGCTGGTTCTCGTCGAGTCGGTGCTCCAGGAAGGCACGGGAGTAGATGCCCGGGGCGGCGTGACCCTGGATGTAGATGGCGTCGCCGGGCATCCCGCTCTGCTTGCCCCGGAAGAACCAGTTGAAGCCCACCTCGTACAGGGCCGCCGACGAGGCGAAGGTGGAGAGGTGGCCGCCGATCCCGTCGGCCTGCTTGTTGGCGTAGACCACCATCACCGCTGCGTTCCAGCGGATGAAGGCCCTGATGCGCCGCTCCAGCTCGAAGTCGCCCGGGAACCAGGGCTCCTGCTCCACGGGGATGGTGTTGACGTAGGGGGTGTTGACCTCGGCCGGCGTGCCCACCTGGCGCTCGCGGGCGCGCTCGGTGATCTTCGAGACGAGGTAGCGCGCCCTGGTCTTCCCCTTGGCGTCGATGACGGCGTCGAGCGAGTCGAGCCACTCCCCGGTCTCGCTGGGATCGGTGTCGGGGAGCTGGTGGACGAAAGCGTCGATGATCATGCCGTTGCCTTCCGAGCTGTCTTGGTACCTGAGCCCCCGTCCATGATGCCTCCAAAGAGGCCCGGAGCCACGCGGATCCACCACCTATCCGGACCGGCGTACGTGTGTCATCGATCTGATGACGAGCGCACGCAGGTTCGAGGGTGGGTGGAGGGTTGGGTTCGTGAGAGCATGCGGGGCATGACATCCGAGGAGCCGGAGCTCACGGTGGTGTACACCGACGGGGCCTGCAGCGGGAACCCCGGCCCTGGGGGCTGGGCGTGGGCGGTGCCGGGCGGCGAGTTCGCCTCGGGTGTGGAGGCGCAGAGCACCAACCAGCGCATGGAGCTGATGGCGGTGCTGGAGGCCCTGAGGGCGCTGCCGGGGCCTGTCGAGGTCGTCAGCGATTCGACCTATGTGGTGAACTGCTTCCGGGATCGCTGGTGGGAGGGATGGCTGCGGCGGGGTTGGCGCAACAGCGCTGGCAAGCCCGTGGCCAACCGTGACCTGTGGGAGCCGCTCATCGACCTGGTGAACCAGCGCGGCCACGTGCGGTTCCGCTGGGTGAAGGGACACAACGGCGATCCCATGAACGACCTGGTCGACCAGCTGGCCGTGGAGGCGTCGCTCTCGCAGCTGGCGCGCTCGGGGCCGGCGCACCCCTGAGGCCAGGGACCCTCTGGCGATGAGCTCAGGCTGGGTGGCCAGCGACACCGGCGGCACCTTCACCGACCTGGTCGACGCCGAGGGCCGTTCGCTCAAGGTGCTCTCCACGCCCGACGACCCGGGCCGTGCCGTGCGCGAGGGGGTTCACGGGCTCCAGGAGGCCGCTGCCACCGATGGCGCATCCACATCCCCGCCGGCCGGCGCCCGGGTGCTGGCCCATGGCACCACCGTCGCCACCAACGCCCTCCTCGAGCGGCGTGGGGCAAAGGTCGGCCTCGTCACCACTGCCGGTTTCGCCGACGTGATCGAGATAGCCCGCCAGGACCGGCCGTCGCTGTACGACATCGCGGTCGACCGGCCGGAGCCCCTCGTGTCCAGGGATCACCGCTACGAGGTGGCCGAGCGCCTCGATTCCTCCGGAGCCGAGATGGGACCGGTGGAAGAGGCATCGCTCGCGGCGCCATTGGCATCGGACGTGGAGGCGATGGCGGTCTGCCTGTTGCACGCCGACCTCGAGCCGTCGCACGAGGAGGAGGTGGCGGGGCGCCTGCGCTCCGCAGGCTTCGACGTGACGACGTCGTCCGAGGTGAGCCCCGAGATGCGCGAGTACGAGCGCACCTCCACGACGGTCGTGAACGCCTATCTCCGCCCGATCTGTCGCAGCTACCTGCGAGACCTCCTTGGTTCTGCGGAGCAGCTGGCCGGACCAGCCAGCGGCGTGATGCCCGAGTCGACACAGGCGGCGCCTTCGCCGCCGGCTGGGGAGGCGGCGCCGAGCAGCATCGCCGATCGGGTCCTCGTCATGACCTCTGCCGGAGGGCTGGTGCCGGCAGGCGAGGGAGCCGAGAGGCCCGCCTCGCTCCTGCTCTCGGGCCCTGCCGGGGGAGTGCTGGCGGGGGCGGCAGCTGCGGTAGCCAACGGCTATCCGGGAGCCGTCACCTTCGACATGGGCGGCACCAGCACCGATGTGTGCCTGGTGCTCGACGGTCGTCCGGCGCCCGCCGCCGAGCGTGAGGTGGCGGGCCTGCCGGTGCGGTTGCCCTCGCTCGACGTCCACACCATCGGCGCCGGTGGGGGATCGATCGCCCGCATCGACCCCGGGGGAGCGCTGGCTGTGGGGCCGGTGTCGGCCGGGGCCGTCCCCGGGCCCGCCTGCTACGGCCTGGGAGGGAAGGATCCGACGGTCACCGACGCCGACCTCGTGGCCGGGCGGCTGCCCGACGGCGTGGAGCTGGCCGGCCTGGGAAAGCTCGATGCGGAGGCCGCCGCTCGTGCGGTGGAGTCGGCCGGGGTGACGGCCGAGGGCGTGATCTCTGTGGTCGAGGCCAACATGGCCCAGGCCATCAGGGCCGTCACCGTGGAGCAGGGGGTCGACCCGCGGGGCCTCGCCCTGGTGGCCTTCGGGGGCGCCGGGCCCTTGCACGCGTGTGCCCTCGCCGAGGCGTTGGGGATGGAGTGCGTGATCGTGCCGGCCCGGGCCGGGGTGCTCTCCGCCGTGGGGATCCTGGGTGCTCCCCAGCAGGTCGACCTGGTCCGCTCGTGGCCCGACCCCCTCGACCACCAAGGTCTCGACGAGGCGCTCGACGCCCTCGCTTCCGAGGCGCGCTCCCACTTCACCGACGGGATCACCGTGAGCACTGCGCTCGACTGCCGCTACGCGGGCCAGAGCCACGAGCTTCGCGTGGGTTCGGTCGACGAGCTCCACGACGTGCACGAGCGCCGCAACGGCTACCGGCGCGAGGGGCACCCGGTGGAGGTCATCGCCCTGCGCGCCACAGCGTCGGTCGCCTCACCTGTGGCGCTCGACGATCTCCCGGTGCCAGAGCACCGCCGCTCCCGTGCCGGGTCGGGCCCGCTGGTGGGTCCCCTCGCCCTGGCGGAGCCCGATTGCACCGTCTGGATACCCGCTGGGTGGGAGGCGACCCTCGGCTCGGCGGGGGCGCTCGTGCTGCGCCGATCATCAGCCGAAGCCAAAGCCGAACCCGAGGCTGACGCCGGTGATCGAGGCGCCGGGCTCGAACCCGCGTCGCTGCAGATCCTGGTGGGCAAGCTCACCGCTGTCGCCGACGAGATGGGGGCCGTGCTGCGCCGTGCGGCTTTCAGCCCCAACATCAAAGAGCGCGCCGACTGCTCGGCTGCCCTGTTCGCCGCCGACGGCGAGATGCTCGTGCAGGCCGAGCACATACCCGTGCACCTGGGCTCCATGCCTGCCTCCGTGCGCTCCGCCATCGAGGCGTTCCCGGGAACGGGCAGTCAGTCGTCACCTCGTCTTGGGCAGAGGCCTGCAAAGCCCTTCACCCGGGACGATCCGCTCGACCCCGGCAATGGGTCCGCTCTGGGTCCCGGCGACCAGGTCATCGTCAACGATCCGTTCGCCGGTGGAACGCACCTCAACGACATCACCTTGGTGGCGCCGTGCTTCGTCGACGGTCGCCTCGTGGGGTGGGCCGCCAACCGCGCCCACCACGCCGATGTCGGTGGTTCCGCGCCCGGCTCGCTCCCTGCCGACGCCACCGAGATCTTCCAGGAGGGCCTGCGCATCCCGCCGGTGCTGCTCACCGACGAGGTGAGGCAGCTCCTCTTCGCCAACTCGCGCACGCCCGAGGAGCGAGCGGGCGATCTCGACGCGCAGATCGGCGCCAACGTGCTCGGCGTCGCCCGGCTGGCAGAGCTCGTGGGCGAGCTCGGAAACGGAGTTGGCTCGGAGGCTGCCAGCTCACCAGGTTCTCCCGGCCATGCCGACAGGGTGGTGGAGGTCGCCGAGGCCTCGTTCTCCCAGGTGATGGCGTACGGCGAGCGCCGCATGCGCGCCGAGCTGGCGGCGCTCCCCGACGGCACCTGGCTCTTCGAGGACGTGATCGACTCGTTCGGCCCGGAGCCCGACCAGCAGCAACCCGGGAAGATCGTCGTGACCCTGACCATCGAGGGCGACGAGATCACGTTCGACTTCGAGGGCACCGATCCCCAGCGCAGGGGCAACGTGAACGCGGTGGAGGCGGTCACCGTGAGCTCGGCGGTGTTCGCCCTGCGCTCCACGGCCGATCCCACCATCCCGGCAAACGGGGGAGCCCTCCGCCCGTTGCGGGTGCTGGCGCCCAGGGGGACCATCGTCAACGCTCAACTGCCCACGGCGGTCGGCGCCGGGAACGTGGAGGTGAGCCAGCGGGTGGCCGACGTCTGCCTCGGCGCCCTGGCCCAGGCGGTTCCCGGCCGGGTTGGCGCCGCTTCGCAGGGAACCATGAACAACGTCCTCATCGGCGGCGACGGCTGGGTCTACTACGAGACCGTCGGTGGCGGTCAGGGCGGGCGCCCCACCCCCCCCGGCCAATCCGGCATCCACACGGGCATGACCAACACGAACAACACGC
>CAYNQN010000124.1:0-4767 GCA_964399375.1 uncultured Rhabdothermincola sp.
GTGAAGCGGGCCTGAGGGAACGAGACGCTCACGCCGTCGAGGGCCCGGACGGCGGTGTCGCCGCTCCCGTAGACCTTCACGGCGTCGACGGCCCTGGCTGCCGAGCCTGCCCCCGGAGGCGGGGGCGGGGCTTGGGCTGGGGCTGGGGCTCCGGGTGTGGGGGTGGTCATGAGCTCTGCCTCTTCTTGTTCTTGTCCTGGTCCTGGTCTTGGTCCAGGGGATCTGGGCTCTTGCTGGGGATCTGCGGTCCTGCTGGGATCCCGATCGTCCGGTTCACGCTAGGGGTATCTGACGGTTACATCGCCATGCCTCGAACCTGCTTCGATGCGCAGCCCCGCATCGGGGTCGGTGCGCACCGAGCTGGAGGTGCTGCCCCTGTCGGTGGAGAGGTCGAGGGCGTAGGGCCCACTCCCATCAGGCACGACCACCTCTACGTCACCGTGGCGGGAGCTGGCCTGCACCTCCCTGGGCGCCCTCGTGAAGTCGAGGGTCACGTCGCCGTGCTCCGAGCCGGCCACCATCTCGCCGACGCCCACGTCGCCGATACCCATGTCGCCGATACCCATGTCGACGGCCCGCACGTCGCCGTGGCGGGTCGAGAGGTAGGCGTCGCCTCCGATGCGTTCCACGTCGATGTCGCCGTGCTCGGTGGAGAGATCGACGCTGCCATGAACGTTGCTCACGTTGATGTGCCCTCGCGAGACGTGGGCGATCACGGCGACCCCCTGAGGGACCTCTACCGTGTAGTCGACGTTGCAGAAGCGCGATACCAGCTTGGGACAGCTGGCGTCGAGCACCAGGCGATCGTCCACCAGCTCCTCGGTGTGGGCGGTGCCGAAAAGGCCGTGGTCGATCTGGGCGGTGACGGTCACGGCCGCCCGGCCCCCGGCATCACCTCGGCTCGCAGAGCCGACGACGCGCACGGAGCCCCGATCGAGCGAGATCTCAACCGAGGAGATGTCGCCCTCGAACATGCTCGCAGCGGTGTCGGAGCCGTGGGCCAGCTGGTTCACGGCCTGGAGCGTGCCGAAGCCCAGGAGCACCACGGCGACCACGCTCCCGAGCACCAACCAGGTCCGCCTCATGGAAGCTCCAGCCAGCGCAGCACGGCGAGGACCCGCCGGTGGCCCTGCTCGGTCGGGGGGAGGTCGAGCTTCGTGAAGATGTTCCCCACGTGCTTCTCCACCGCCCCGTCGCTCACTACCAGCTCGGCGGCGATTGCGGCGTTCGAGCGGCCCTCTGCCATCAGCGCCAGCACCTCCCGCTCCCGGGGCGACAGCGCTGCTATGGGATCGCTGCGCCTCGATCGAGCCAGCAGCTGCGCCACCACCTCGGGGTCGAGGGCCGCTCCGCCCTCGGCCACCCGGCGCGCCGCCGCGTGGAAGTCGCGCACGTCGGCGACGCGGTCCTTCAGCAGGTAGCCGATGCCGCCGGTGCTCGACTCGAGCAACTCGATGGCATAGCGCTCCTCCACGTACTGCGAGAGCACCAGGATGCCCACCGAGGGCCAGCGGGAGCGGATCTCCAGGGCGGCCCGCAACCCGTCGTCGGTGTGCGTGGGCGGCATCCGCACGTCCACCAGGGCGAGGTCGGGCTGGTGGCGCTCGACCGCCGCTATGAGGGCGTCGGCGTCGTCCACCGCAGCCACCACGTCTTCGCCGGCCTCCGCCAGGAGCCTGGTGAGCCCCGCGCGCAGCAGCACGCCGTCCTCCGCGATCACTATGCGCATGGGACCTCCGCTATCAGGCTCGTGGGCCCCCCTGGCGGGCTCATCACCCGCATCCACCCACCGAGCGACGAGACCCTCTCGGCCAAGCCCGCCAGGCCGGTGCCGGTGCCGATGCCGGCAGCCGCCTCGGCCCCGCCCACGCCGTCGTCGCTCACCTCGATGATCAGCCGGTCGCCCCGGCGGCCGATGGCCACAGATGCCCTGGTGGCCTGGGAGTGGCGTGCCACGTTGGTGAGGGCCTCGGCCACCACGAAGTAGGCGGTGCTCTCCACGGCTGGCGACGGTCGGCGAGCCACGTCGATCTCCAGGCTCACCGGCACCGGCGAGCGTGCGACCACCGCGGAGAGGGCGGCATCGAGGCCACGGTCCTCCAGGATCACGGGGTGGATGCCCCGCACCAGGTCGCGCAGCTCCCTGAGCGCCGCCTTCACCTCGTCGTGGGCGGCTGCCACCAGCTCGCGGGCCTCTGCGGCGTCGCCTTCGTCGAGCCTCTCGCGGGCGCTGCCCAGGTCGATGGCCAGGGCCACCAGTCGCTGCTGGGCGCCGTCGTGAAGGTCGCGCTCTATGCGGCGCCGCTCGGCCTCGGCGCTGTCCACCGCGGCCAGCCGGCTGGTCTCCAGCTTGGTCACCTGGGCCTCCAGCTCGGCGTGCCCGTCGTGGGCCAGGAGCCACCGCGCTGTTGCGACATCGAGCGTGGCCATGGCCACGGTGAGCCAGGGGGCGAGGAGCGTCAAGCCCACGATGCCCACGAGCCCGGCCAGCGCAGAGCCCCAGCCGGGGTGAACCTCGAAGAGCCCGAACTTGGCCGTGCTGTCGGGCAGGTGCGACACCACGAACGGGAGGATCACCAGGGCGGCCGACCAGCACCAGGCCGCCAGCACGCTGATCGTGGTGAGCAGGCCGAGTGGGAAGCGCAGGAGGAGGTAGCCGATCTCCTTCCAGCGGTCGGGGTTGCGAAAGCGCTCGATGAACCTGCCCCAGACCGTCGGGGAGGTGAGGTGCGGCACGGGGTCGGGCAGGTCGACGCCGGCCAGGGCCGAGATGCGGGATCGCTCGATCCACGCCAGGACCCTGGCGACGTTGAACAGCAGCCAGGCAGACAGGACGGCCAGCGGGAACAGGAAGACGAAGCTCACCGAGAAGATCGCCAAGATCACCACGACGGTGAACGTGACGGTGCCGACTGCCAGATCGGTGGCCACGAGCGTGAGCTGCCACCAGGTGCCCGCACGCAGCCAGGGTCGGAGGAGGAGCCGGATCACGACTCCAACGCTAAGGAGCCCGGGGAGGGCTCGCCATGGCGCAGCCTGGCGTCTTCGTGGTGGGGCTCACCCCACCTGGAGGCTCCGGTGCTCCCCATGGGTCGTTCCCCGGTGGCCCTTATGGGCCATTGTGGAGGCGTGAGCAACAGCATCCGTTGGCGCCGGCAGCCTCCTCCCTTCCGGAGGGTGGACGTGGTCCGCAAGGAGCTCCGCACGCCCCGGCTGGCCAGGATCACGCTGGCCGGACCGGAGCTGGAGGGCTTCGACATGGGCCTGCCCGCTGCCAGCGTGCGCCTGCTTCTCCCGGGCGAGGAGCTGGTGATCCCCCACTGGGACGGCAACGAGTTCCTCTACGAGGACGGGACGCGGCCGCCCATCCGCACGCTCACCCCTCTGCGGTTCGACCCGTCCACCAACGAGCTCGACGTTGATGTGGTGCTCCACGGTGGGGCGCCGCTGTCGTCGTGGGCGTCGTCGGTGGAGGCGGGCGGCCAGGCGGCGGTCTCGGGCACCGGCCGTGGGTACGAGATCTCGCCGACGGCCGGCGCCTACGTCCTGGCCGGCGACGAGACGGCTCTGCCGGCCATAAGCGTGCTGCTCCCCCGCCTGCCGGCTGCCGCCACGGTTCAGGTCCACGTGGAGGTGGCCCACCCCGAGGCTCGCCTCGACCTGCCTGCCCACGCCGACGCCACGATCAGCTGGCACGTGCTGGAAGAGGGCGCTCCTGCTGGCGAGGCCCTCGTGCAGGCCGTGGTGGGCATGCCGTTGCCAACGGGGGTTCAGGTCTGGGCGGCCGGCGAGGCCGCTTCCGTGCAGCGGATCCGGCGACACCTGTTCGAAGAGCGCGGCCTACCCAGGAGCCAGACCAGCATCCGCGGCTACTGGAAGCAGGGCCGCGCCGGCTAGGAGCTGGGGTTGGTCAGTTGGCGCTGGTGCCGCTCGGGCCTGCCGGATGCCCGCCCGGGCCCCTCGGGCTCCCGTAGCGGGCCGGCCCACCGGGGCGGCCGTTGCTGGGGACCACCGCCTCGAGCATCTCGATCACCTCTCTGTCGGAGAGCTGATCGAACCGGTCGTACCAGAGGCCCACGGCCCGGAACTTCTCTGGGGTCAGCAGGCACACCACCGAGTCGGCGAGCTGGCCCAGCTTGTGGGCCGTCTCGGTCGCGCACACCGGGGCGGCGAGCACCAGGCGCCTCACGCCGCGCTCCTGGAGGGCACGCAGCGCCGCCTCGGCCGTGACGCCCGTGGCCAACCCGTCGTCGACCACCACCACGTCGCGCCCCGAGAAGTCGATCAGGTCCCTCCCCCGGCGGTAGCGGCGGACCCGGCGCTCGACCTCCTCGCGCTCGAGGGCCGCCACGTGCTCGAAGACCTCCTCGGAGATGCCGAGCATGCGCCGCACCCGGTCGTCTGCGACCACGGTGCCTCCCTCTGCCACCGCGCCCATGCCCAGCTCGGGGCTGTGCGGGACGCCCACCTTGCGCACCACGAACACGTCCATGGGGGCTCGCAGCTGACGGGCCACCTCGATCGCCACCGGTACCCCGCCACGCGGGAGAGCCAGCACGAACGGCGATGCGAGCTGGACCTTCTCCTGGAGCTCGACGGCGAGCTGGGCACCGGCGACCTCCCGATTGGGGAACCTGGTCCTGCGTATGTGCTCAGTCATCCCTGGGCTGCCCCCGCTTCCCTGAGTGGCGCGTCAGCCACGCTGAGAGAGAATTATCCCTCTTTCAGGCTACGACGTCGAGCCCTGCCTGTGGTTGCGGGCTCGTT
>CAYNQN010000125.1:0-4713 GCA_964399375.1 uncultured Rhabdothermincola sp.
GGATAGCTAACTACGGAACGGATAAACGCTGAAAGCATCTAAGCGTGAAGCCCGCTCCAAGATGAGGTTTCGAGTAGCAATACGAAGTCCCCTGGAAGACGACCAGGTTGATAGGCCGGATGTGTAAGCTCAGTAATGAGTTCAGCTAACCGGTACTAAAGGACGATTGCTTGGCCATCATTATCCAACACTCTCCAAGCGATGATGCTCGCCCCAACCGCGACCAGCAGGTCGGCGCCCCGCGCCGACCTGGCCATCGACTTCCGCACATCCGATTCCCAGGAAGGGCTCCGCTTCGCCGCGGGCCCTTTCTCTTTCCCGGTGACCATATCGGAAAGGAAACACCCGTTCCCATCCCGAACACGGCAGTTAAGCCCACCAGCGCCGATGGTACTTGGGGGGAGACCCCCTGGGAGAGTAGGACGCCGCCGGATTTCGCTTTGAAGAGACCCCCGCAAGGGGGTCTCTTCGCGTTCGGCCACGCCGTTCCGTGTTTGTGATTTGGCTCGCACCCTGGCTCGCTACAGTCCTGCCATGGCTACGCGCTCGAACGGATCTGCGGGAACGAAGGAAGAGCGCCGCCTGGCGGACGCAGCACGGCTGTTCGAGGTCGAGCGCTACGGGGAGGCGGCGCGGATCCTCAAGAGCCTCTGCGATCAGGCTCCCACGATGGCCACCGCCCGCGAGCTCTACGGGCTGGTGCTCTACCGCCAGGGTCGTTGGAGGGCGGCGGCCAACCAGCTCGAGGCGTTCCGGGCGATGACCGGCTCCACCGAGCAGAACCCGGTGCTGGCCGACTGCTACCGGGCATTGAAGCGGTGGCGGATGGTCGACGAGCTCTGGGAGGAGCTGAGGGCGGCATCTCCCAGCGCCGAGCTGGTGACCGAGGGGCGCATCGTGACGGCGGGTGCCCTGGCCGACCGTGGCGACCTCACCGGTGCCATCAAGTTGCTGGGGCGCGACTGGCGCCTGCCGAAGCGGGCCCTGGAGCACCACCTCCGCCGGGCCTACGCGCTCGCCGACCTGAGCGAGAGGACCGGGGACGTGCCGCGGGCACGTGAGCTGTACTCGCGCATATCGGCCACCGACCCAGACTTCGCCGACGTCCGGGATCGCCTGCGTTCGTTAGGGTAGGGCCATGACTGATATCCAAGCGTTGCTGGGTGACGAGGCCGATCAGCTGCTCTCCTACGAGTGCAAGGGCATCCCCGCGCAGGACCTGACGCTGCCCGGGCCCGACATCATCGACCGTGTCTACGGAGGCACCGATCGCAACCCGCAGGTGCTGCGCAACCTGGCGTCGATGTTCGACTCCGGACGCCTCGCCGGCACCGGGCACCTGTCGATCCTCCCGGTGGACCAGGGCATCGAGCACTCGGGTGCGGCGTCGTTCGCCCCCAACCCTGCCTACTTCGACCCCTACAACATCATCGAGCTGGCCATCGAGGGTGGGTGCAACGCCGTGGCCACCACCTTCGGGGTCCTGGGCATGACCTCGCGCCGCTACGCCCACCGCATCCCGTTCATCGTGAAGCTCAACCACAACGAGCTGCTCACCTACCCGGCCGAGTACGACCAGATCATGTACGGCGACGTGGAGGAGGCCTGGAACCTCGGTGCGGCGGCCGTGGGGGCCACGATCTACTTCGGCTCCGAGGGCTCGCACCGCCAGATCCAGGAGGTGAGCGAGGCCTTCGCCCAGGCGCACGAGCTGGGCATGTTCACCGTCCTTTGGTGCTACGTGCGCAACTCCGACTTCACGGTCGACGGGGTCAACTACGAGGACTCTGCCGACCTCACGGGCCAGGCCAACCACATGGGCGTGACCATCGAGGCCGACATCATCAAGCAGAAGCAGCCCACGAAGAACGGTGGCTACAACGCCGTTGGCTTCGGCAAGACGTCGCCGCTCGTCTACGGCGATCTCGTTGCCGAGAACCCGATCGATTGGACCCGCTGGCAGGTGGTGAACTGCTACATGGGCCGCATAGGGCTCATCAACAGCGGCGGGGAGTCGAAGGGCGCCGGCGACCTCGCGGACGCGGTTCGCACGGCGGTGATCAACAAGCGCGCCGGGGGCACGGGGGTGATCAGTGGGCGCAAGGCGTTCCAGCGGCCGATGGCCGATGGCGTCGAGCTGCTCAACGCCATCCAGGACGTGTACCTCTCGGACGACGTGACGGTGGCCTAGCCGCCTCACCCGGGGTGCTCGGGCTTCGGGGGCGCCGGCGGTATGCTGCCAGGTGCTCTCGAACGCCGTGAGCGTGGGGGCCGGATTCGAACAAAGGGGTTGTCTTGTCAGACACGGCGCAGCGTCCGCTCGGGGTGAGCCCTGAGCAGCTCGACCGGGTCATCATCCGCTTCGCTGGGGACTCGGGCGACGGGATGCAGCTGACCGGTGATCGGTTCACCAGCTCCAGTGCCTACTGGGGCAACGACCTGGCGACCCTGCCGGAGTTCCCGGCCGAGATCCGCGCCCCTGCGGGCACCCTCGCCGGCGTCTCGGCGTTCCAGGTGCACATCAGCGACCACGAGATCACCACGCCCGGCGATGCGCCCAACGTGCTCGTGGCCATGAACCCCGCGGCGCTGCGCGCCGAGCTGCCCAAGCTCGAGCCGGGCGGCACCCTCATGGTCAACGTCGACACCTTCGAGGAGCGGAACCTCGCCAAGGCGGGCTACACCGACAACCCGCTCACCGACGAGAGCCTCAAGGCGTACCGGGTCTACGAGGTGCCGATGACCAGCCTCACCAAGCAGGCCTGCGAGCCGCTGGGCGTGAAGCCCCGTGACGCCGACCGGTCGAAGAACTTCTTCGCCCTGGGCCTCATCTCGTGGATGTACACCAGGCCCACCGAGCCCACCATCGAGTGGATCAACCAGCGCTTCGCCAGCAAGGAGCTGGTGCGCGACGCCAACCTCGCCGCGTTCCGCGCCGGCCACGCCTTCGGCGAGACGGCCGAGCTCTTCGATCACCCCTACTCGGTGCAACCCGCTCCGCAGACCTCGGGCGTGTACACCAACATCAGCGGAAACACCGCCCTGGCGTGGGGCCTGGTCGCTGCCGGGCAGCTCTCGAAGTTGCCGGTGTTCCTGGGCTCGTACCCCATCACGCCGGCCTCGGACATCCTCCACGAGCTCTCCAAGCACAAGCGCTTCGGCGTGAGGACCCTGCAGGCAGAGGACGAGATCGCCGGCATCGGTGCGGCTCTCGGTGCCTCCTACGGCGGGCACCTGGGCGTGACCACCACCAGCGGACCCGGTGTGGCGCTGAAGGCCGAGACGATAGGCCTGGCCATCAGCCTCGAGCTTCCGCTCATGGTCATCGACATACAGCGGGGTGGCCCCTCCACGGGCCTGCCCACCAAGACCGAGCAGGCCGACCTGCTCCTCGCGATGTACGGCCACCACGGCGAGTCGCCGCTCCCGGTGATCGCCGCCTGGACGCCCTCGCAGTGCTTCTTCGCCGCGATAGAGGCGGCGCGCATCGCCATCAAGTACCGCACACCGGTGATCCTGTTGTCCGACGGGTACCTGGCAAACGGCACCGAGCCGTGGCTCATCCCCGACGTCTCGACGCTGCCCGACATCAGCTCCCCGTTCGCCACCAGCCCCAACCACGTCGACGAGGAGGGCAACGAGCAGTTCTGGCCCTACCTGCGTGACCCCGAGACGCTCGCCAGGCCGTGGGCGGTACCTGGAACCCCTGGTCTGACGCACCGGATAGGCGGCATCGAGAAGTCCGACGGATCGGGCAACATCTCCTACGACCCCGAGAACCACGAGCACATGGTGCGCACCCGCGCAGCCAAGATCGCCGGCATCGCGGCCGACATCCCTCCCGTGGAGGTGAACGGCGACGTCGACGATGCCGAGGTCCTGCTGGTCGGCTGGGGTTCCACGTGGGGCGCCATCAGCGGGGCGGTCGACCGGGTCCGGGCCCGCGGCCGCAAGGTGGCGCAGATCCACCTGGCACACTTGAACCCGTTCCCCTCGAACCTCGGTGAGGTGCTCGCTCGCTACCCGAAGGTGGTCTGCCCCGAGATGAACCTGGGCCAGCTCTCGAAGATCCTGCGGGCCGACTTCCTCGTGGACGTGCGGACCGTGAGCAAGGTGCGGGGAGTGCCCTTCACCGCCGGGGAGCTGGAGCTCGCGATCCTGGAGGAGCTGGGATGACCGACACCACTGTACCCACCACGACCCGCAAGGACTGGTCGAGCGACCAGGAGGTGCGCTGGTGCCCCGGCTGCGGCGACTACTCGATCCTCGCCGCCGTGCAGCTGCTCATGCCCGAGCTGAACGTCCGGCGGGAGAACACGGTGTTCATCTCCGGCATCGGTTGCGCCGCCCGCTTCCCGTACTACATGAACACCTACGGGATGCACAGCATCCACGGCCGCGCTCCGGCCATCGCCACCGGTCTGGCCATCGCCCGACCCGACCTCGACATCTGGGTGGTGGGTGGCGACGGCGACATGCTCTCCATCGGAGGCAACCACCTCATCCACGCGCTGCGGCGCAACGTGAACATCAAGATCCTGATGTTCAACAACCAGATCTACGGCCTGACCAAGGGCCAGTACTCGCCCACGAGCGAGGTGGGCAAGATCACGAAGTCCACCCCCTTCGGTTCGCTGGACCGGCCGTTCAACCCCATCAGCCTGGCCCTCGGGGCCGAGGCGACCTTCGTGGCCCGCACCCACGACATGGACC
>CAYNQN010000126.1:0-2031 GCA_964399375.1 uncultured Rhabdothermincola sp.
AGCGCTCACCGCGCAGGCGATCCTGCAACCGCGAGAGGGGGCCTGGCTGCCAACAATACGCTGTGGCCTTTGGACGGCTGGAGACTAGCCCAGACACTCCGGTCGGATGACCCTGTCCTTTAGGGCGGCTCGTAGCTCGTCGGCTGGCGGGTTGTGGCCAGTGTCCCTGCGGAGTTGCTTGCGTAGAGCGTCCACGACGGCATCGGAGAGAACGGCCTTGGTCAGTGACTCGGGTGAGGTAGCCATAACCCGCTGCCACAGCTCATCGATCTGGCGACGTTTGAAGGATTCCTTCGTCAAGTAGAAGAGCAGTTCGATCTTCTGGGCACTCGTTCCCTCTCCCAGTAGGTCCACTTCTAGAGCGAGGTCCACCGAAACCGGCAGTCCTCCGGTGAGGTGCCAGGCCTGCCACACCGAGCCGTTCGTGAGCAGCATCCACTCCACGCCCTCGTTCACGGCGTAGCTCTGGACCTGGCGCAGATGCTTAGAGCCAAGTTTCGTGGCGCAGCGCTTCACCTCGATGAACGCTATGAGCTGGCGGTCGATCCGGATTCCGTAGTCGGCGAACTCACCCTTGACCTGGTACTCGGTGGTCAGGTCCTCATACTTGTCGTAGCCGAGTCCTTCGCAGAGGAAATCGGTCACTAGGAGGCGCGTGTCACCCTCGTTGGCGTCTCTTTGCACAAGATCGGCCAGCGGCTTCGAGAAACGCCTCACGGCTGTCTTCAGACGGTCCTTCGCGTCGGCTTCCCAGCGCGGTCCCGAGCGAGCCGGCTTCGGTGGTGCCGGTGGCTCGGGGACTGGTGGAACTACAGCGGCTGGTGGTAGCGGCGGAGCAGCCGGGGGGTCCGGCACAACGTGTAGTTGCGGCTCTGGAGTCTGTTCGCTCATGTTCATCCCCTCGTCCAACAGTGGGGGCGAGGCTAGCAACTAGGCAGCGTTCGATAGCTGGCGCATTCCGGAAGGATCATCATCTCGGGACTCGCGTCACGAGAACCGATGCAAAGCTCCAAAGCATCAGTCACCCTCTATCACCGGGCCCAACGCATGAGCGGTCAGCGCGGCCAAGAAACTAGCTGGGCGGCCGCGGGAAAGAGGATCGGGCGGCTGGCGTGAAGATGGAGGGCGAGGCTGGATATGAGCGTGCAGGCCTGGGAGGTCTCAGGGGCCGGCGGTGGCTGCAAGGGCGGCGGCGCACTCGTCGGGCAGGGTGACCTCGCCCGCCACCGGCTCCGCATGGTCGATGATGATCCACTCGTCGAGATCGGGGTCGTAGAGGTTCTGCACCCCGAAGTGCAGGATCTTCGAGAACGTGGTGGGGTCGTCCACGTCGACGTAGATGTCGCCGGCCATGAGCGGTATGCGCAGCTGAGGGACCCCTTCCCCCTGTGGCATCAGCTCGGCAGGCACCTCCCAGACGCTGGTGGAGCGGAAGTGGTTGACCTCTCGGATCTGCTCACCGTGGAGGGTCTCTCGGCCCACGAAGCTGGCTTCTGCGAGACCAGCGTTGAGCTCGTCGACGGTGAACGGGCCCACGTGCGAGCAGGGGTTGCGTGGAACGCCGGGCCACTCGTAGGTGAGCGTGTAGAGCTGGCCGTCGTAGATCAGGTTGGTGAAGTGGATGGGGAGGCCCTCGCCGCCAGCGACCATCTGGAAGTTGCCACCTCGGCCGTTCCACGTGAAGGGGACCTCGACGTCCAGATCCGGCACCACGTACCGACCGGTCCAGGTGAAGTCGGCAGGTATCTGCGGCGGTGACGCATCTCCCGCCCCCTCAGCAGAGCTTCCTCCGTCGTTCGAGCACGCAGCCGCTCCGGCCACAAGGGCGAAGCAGAGGACCAGGGTCTTGAGCATGACGAAGCGATCAGGCTTCAGCATCGGGTTTCGGAACCTTCCGTTCGGAGCCATGGAACCGGAGGACAGGATCCGTTCGAAGGTAACAGGTCCTATGTCGCAGCCCGACCCCGCACAGCCGAATCAGCGGCGGTAGACGGCGGCAATCCAGCTATCGGGCATGGGCAAGGTGGTGAG
>CAYNQN010000126.1:2131-4632 GCA_964399375.1 uncultured Rhabdothermincola sp.
ATCAGCGGCGGTAGACGGCGGCAATCCAGCTATCGGGCATGGGCAAGGTGGTGAGCACGTTGGCGGCGTGCAGCAGCCAGGCCACCACAGCAGAGGGATCGATGTCGTCGGGGAGCTCGACCACGAGGCCCCGCCGAGGATGATCGGAACGCACCCGCCACCCATCGGGGATCGGAGCTCCCAACTCGGCCAGGCGGAACCGTGCCTTGGGCCCCCCGGGGTGTTGCAAGCCGATGGAGTCGGGCTCGTGGAGCGAGGGATCCCGGCGCATCGGCGGGCCGGGAACCCACGTCGCCTGGGGCAACGCTGGGCCACGGGCCGACAGCCACCCGAAGAAGCCCATGGAGTTGCGGGGCAGCTGGTCGTCGCCGACCAGCGGATGCAGGTTCACCCAGCCGTTGCGGGTATCCGACAACTCCCGCATCGAGTCGACCACGGGGGTGGGATCCGCCGGCGAGAACTCGAGGAGCTCTGGTTCCAGCGTCACGGCGTGGGGCCTCGCCCGCCCCGAGAGGCCTTCAGACGTCGTCGAGCCACGCGGGCGCCCGATCGAGGAGGTAGGTGCTCACGTCGTGGCAGCGGTCCAGCACGTCGCAAAGCTGCTCTTGAGCCATGAAGATCCTGTCGAGGCTCACCTCGATGCGCGACACGATCGTGAGGCTGCGCTCCGGTGCATCGGTGACGGAGGGGAACGAGTCGATCGCCGACACCTCCAGGGGAAGGAGCGTGCCGCCTGTCCCCGCCAGCTCCGTAGCCAGCACCAGCAGGTCGGGACCCTTGGGCAGGGGTGGGAGCACCCACGTGTAGGTGAGCCCAAAGGTGTAGCCCTCCGGCGGGTCGCTTCCCTCCGGTGCCTCCAGCATTCTGTCCTCGAACTCCAGCAGGACCCTTGGATCGATCTCCAACGTCAGGTGCAGGTCGAGCGGGCCACCGCACGCCTCCTCGGGGTGCAGGTCGACCTCCCAGGTCTGACGAAGGGAGTAGGTCTCCACGAAGTGGCGTTCGTCGTGCACGTGGAACTGGTGGTCCACGGCATGATCCTTGAGGTCGGCCACGAAGCCGGCCACGTCGATGATTGCCAAGACTGCTCCTGCAGATCGCTGTTGCGTCCAGCCTGCCATGACTCAACCCCCGCGGCTACCGTCGCCCGCCATGGACCAGACCGCCCTGCTCGCCCTCTTGGATCAGGCAGCCACCGAGGTGAGGGCCGCTCTGGCTGACGTGATCGATTGGGGCCCCGACGACGCGAGGGAGGGTCACTACCTGAGCGACCTGGTGGCCGACGCCGCGGCGCTGCGGGTTCTCGAACCTTCGGGCGTGGCGATATTGAGCGAGGAGTCGGGGTGGGGCGGCAATCCCGACCGCAGCCTGGTGGTGGTCGTGGACCCGCTCGACGGCTCCACGAACGCCTCTCGAGGACTTCCCTGGTACGCGACGAGCTTGTGCGCCTGCGACGCCGAAGGGCCTTTGGCGGCCGTGGTCATGAACCTCGTGACCGGCGAGACCTTCGAGGCCGTTCGAGGGGGTGGTGCCCGGCGCGACGGCAAGCCACTGGAGCCCAGCGGTGCCTCGTCGCTCGGCCACAGCCTCGTTGTGGTCTCGGGGCTCCCTCCGCGTTCTCTCGGCTGGCGCCAGTTCCGGGCCCTCGGTGCGGCCGCCCTCGACCTCTGCGCGGTCGCCTCCGGCCACGTGGACGCCTACCTCGACTTCAGCCCCGACGCCCTCGCTTGCTGGGACTACCTGGGAGCGATGTTGGTGTGCTCCGAGGCGGGGGTGCCGATGACCGACACCTTCGGACGCGAGCTGATGGTGCTCTCCACCGATGAGCGCCGCAACGTGGCGGCGGCCTCCACGCCGCAGCTCCTCGACGAGCTCCTCGCCGCCCATCGCTCCACCGACCGGTAGCCTGGAGCGCTCTTCGGGCGCTTAGCTCAGTTGGCTAGAGCGCTGCCCTTACAAGGCAGAGGTCGGGGGTTCGAGCCCCTCAGCGCCCACGAGGCTCTCTCCCTCTCTGACTTCGGAGGCATCCTCAGCCGGGAGGGCCGCCGTCCCCTATTGCGGTGGCTCGGCCGACATCGCTGGATCGCGCAGTAATAGGCCTTGAACTGGGTTTCCGGGCCTTTCCTATCGGCGCCGTAGAGCTCTGCGATCGAAGGCTGGTCAGCGGCCAACTCACCCGCCGGGCAGACAATATTCCGATGGATGGCCTGAGGATTCCTGCGGAGGTTCTCTCGTACCTCGAATGAGGGTGACGATGGCGGCAGCGATGAGAACGATGCCAAGCGGGGGGCCCAACACGATCGCTACCAGCCATTGAAGTAGACGCACGACCAGCGGAGCTTGACTGCCTGACTCAAGCGATTCGTTGTTCATTGCGCCGTCGCACCGACTGATGGAGGTTTCGCTGCCCGAACCGAGTCCATCGAGTGGGTCAGGAGGCTGCGGCGTCTTCCAGGCCCTGGGCGAGGGTGTTCCAGGCGAGGGTGGCGCACTTGATGCGC
>CAYNQN010000127.1:0-3289 GCA_964399375.1 uncultured Rhabdothermincola sp.
AGGAGGCCGAGCTGGCCAAGCTCTTCACCAACACCTGGCGCTACATCAAGTTCGCAGCCGCCAACCAGTTCTTCATGATCGCCAACGACCACGGCGTGGACTACGAGCGCGTGCGGGCGGCCATCACCCTCGACTACCCGAGGGCCAAGGACCTCCCGGGGGCGGGCTTCGCGGCGGGGCCCTGCCTCTTCAAGGACACGGCCCAGCTGGCCGCCTTCAGCACCAACAACTTCCCTCTGGGCAACGCCTCGATGCTGGTGAACGAGGGCCTGCCGCTCTACCTGGTGGCCCGCCTGGAGGAGCGCTACGACCTGACGGGCATGACCGTGGGGATCCTCGGCATGGCGTTCAAGGGCGAGAGCGACGACATCCGCTCCAGCCTCGCCTACAAGCTCCGCAAGATCCTTCGGGTGAAGGCTGCCGACGTGATCTGCACCGACCCCTACGTGACGGTCGATCCCGACCTCGTGCCGCTGGAGGAGGTGCTCGGGCGCAGCGACCTGTTGATCATCGCAGCGCCCCACAAGCAGTACCGGGGCCTCTCTGCGCCCGTGCCGGTCGTCGACATCTGGAACCTGCTGGAACAGGGCGTGCGCGTGTGAGCCAACCCGCAGCTGGGGGCGGTGCCGAGCGCCTGGCGCCGCGGCCCACAGCCTCCGGGCTCACGTCCCTGGGTGCCATCTCCCCCAACCCGGCCACACCCCGGGTGTCGGTCGTCATCCCGGTCTACAACGAGGGCGACGACGTCGTACCCATCCTCGACCGCATCTTCGAGTCGGTCGTCCTCCCGTGCGAGCTGCTGGTGGTGTTCGACACGCCCGACGACACCACCCGACCGGTGCTCGAGGCCTACGCCGAGCGCGACCCCAGGCTCAAGCCGGTCCTCAACACCGACGGCCGAGGCCCGGCCCAGGCGATCCGCTTCGGGATAGCGCGCGCCACGGCCCCGGTGGTGGTGGTCACCATGGCCGACGGCTGCGACGACCCCATGCAGATCGACTCGCTCACCCGCTTGGTGGAGCGCGGTGTGGTGGTGGCCGCCGCCTCCCGCTACATGAGGGGTGGACAGCAGGTGGGCGGCCCCTGGTTCAAGGGCTTCCTCTCACGGATGGCCGGAAAGAGCCTCTACTACCTGGCCAGGGTGGGTACCCACGACGCCACCAACTCTTTCAAGGCGTACTCGGCCGACTTCGTCAGGAGCGTCGGCATCGAGAGCGACCAGGGCTTCGAGATCGGCATAGAGCTGGTGGCCAAGGCCCGCCGCGCCCGGCTGCCCGTCGCCGAGCTGCCCACCATCTGGCTCGACAGGTCGTTCGGCGCCTCCAACTTCCAGCTGCGGGCCTGGCTCCCGCGCTACCTGCATTGGTACTGGTATGCGTTCGGCTCGCCCGTCGCAGCGCCTGCGGCAGCGGCACCCGCTGCTGCGACCGACAGCTGACCCTTCTCACATAGACCGTTCCCCACGAGGCAAGGAGCCCCCCACCATGGACGCCGACAGCAAGAAGGTCCTCATCACCGGTTCGTCCGGCTTCATCGGGGGCTACGTGGTGGAGGAGCTGCTGGGCAGGGGCTACGAGGTGGTGGGCCTCGACAACTTCTCCAAGTACGGCAGGGTCTCGAAGAGCTACGACAGCCACCCCTCGTACACGCTCGTGGAAGGCGACGCCCGCGACACCGACCTCATGGCCGAGCTGGCGTCCGACGTCGACCACCTCATCGCCGGCGCGGCGATGATCGGGGGCATCTCGTACTTCCACGAGTACGCCTACGACCTGCTTGCCACCAACGAGCGCATCATGGCCGCCACCTGCGACGCCGCGATCCGGGCCCACCGCCAGGGAAGGCTGAGGAAGGTCACCTACCTGTCGTCGTCGATGGTCTTCGAGTCGGCCACCTCGTGGCCGAGCTACGAGGGCCAGCAGCTGGAGATCCCGCCGCCTCTGTCTTCCTACGGCTTCCAGAAGCTTGCCGTGGAGTACTACGCCAAGGCCGCCTTCGAGCAGTACCAGCTGCCCTACACGATCGTCCGCCCGTTCAACTGCGTGGGCGTGGGCGAGGGCAAGGCGCTGGGGGAGGCCGTGGTGCTGTCGGGGAACGTGGAGCTGGCGATGAGCCACGTGGTGCCCGACCTGGTGCAGAAGATCCTCAAGGGTCAGGACCCACTGCACATCCTGGGCTCGGGCTCCCAGGTGCGCCACTACACCTACGGCGGGGACCTGGCGCGGGGGATCGTGGTGGCCATGGAGCACCCCGACGCGCTCAACGACGACTTCAACGTCTCCACGGCGGAGTCCACCACCGTGCTGGAGCTGGCCGAGCTGATCTGGCACAAGATCAAGGGCGAGGGCGAGGTGTTCCGCTACGTGAGCGACGAGCCCTTCACCTACGACGTGCAGAGGCGCGTGCCGGACGTGTCGAAGGCCAAGAAGGTGCTGGGCTACGAGGCCACCACCTCGCTCGACGAGATGCTCGACGAGGTCATCCCGTGGATCGCCAAGGCGATCGACGAGGACAAGATCTAGCCGTCTCCCAGCCGAGCACTTGGCCGGCGCGCACGGCGCCGGGCCTGGCTAGCGAAGCTCCAGGAGCCTCCGGGCGGCCGCAGGAGGAGCTATCTCGCCGGCTGCGACCGCCTGGGTCAGCTCGCCCACCAGCTTGGCCACCTCGGGGTCGGACGTGAAGCGCTCCAGCAAGGTGTCGTGCACCTCCGACCACATCCAAGCCGTGGCCTGCTGCGAGCGTGTGGCCGCCAGCTCGCCGCTGGCCTCCATGGCGGCACGGAAGCGCTCCACGGCTTCCCAGACCTCGGCGATGCCCGTGCGCTCCAACGAAGAGCAGGCGATCACCTCCGGCTTCCAGCTCTTGCGCCGTGGCACCAGCAGGGCGAGGGCGCTGCGGTAGTCGCCCACGGCGCGGTTGGCTGCGGCGGCCAGCTCGCCGTCGGCCTTGTTCACCACCACCACGTCGACCAGCTCCATGATCCCCCGCTTGATCCCCTGGAGCTCGTCGCCAGCACCGGGGCTGGTGAGCAGGACGAAGGCGTCGACCATGTCGGCCACGGCGACCTCCGACTGACCCACCCCGATGGTCTCCACGAGGACCACGTCGTAGCCGGCGGCCTCGCACAGCAGGATGCTCTCTCGCGTCCGGCGGGCCACGCCGCCAAGCTGCCCGGCGCCGGGTGAGGGCCGGATGAACACGTCGGGGTGGCGCGCCAGGTCGCCCATGCGCGTCTTGTCGCCGAGGATCGAGCCGCCCGACACGGAGCTGGAGGGATCCACCGCCAGGA
>CAYNQN010000127.1:3299-4630 GCA_964399375.1 uncultured Rhabdothermincola sp.
CCAGGCGGCGTCCCCTCTCGGCGATGTGCAGCCCGAAGGCCTCTATGAAGGTCGGCTTGCCCGCCCCCGGAGGGCCGCTGATACCGATGCGCAGCGACGACCCCGCGCCCGGGAGCACCGAGTCGACCAGGGCCTCGGCCTCGGCCCTGTGGTCGGAGCGAGTCGACTCCACGAGCGTGATCGCCTGGGCCAGGGCGCGGCGGTCAGATAGGCCGTCGGGCATCGGGGACGTGGGTTCGTCGCCTGCCATGGGCGTCGCTCAGGCCTGGTGGCCGCTGGCCTTGGCCAGGATGTCGAGCACCTGGCGCGCCGCGGCGGGGATGTTGGTGCCGGGGCCGAAGATGGCCGCCACGCCCGCCTCGTAGAGCTCGTCGTAGTCCTGGGGAGGCACCACGCCACCCACCACCACCACCACGTCGTCGGCACCCTGGGCCCGCAGCGCCTCCAGCAACTGGGGTACGAGCGTGCGGTGACCCGCGGCCTGGCTCGAGACGCCCACCACGTGCACGTCGTGCTCCACGGCGTCACGTGCGGCTTCCTCGGGCGTCTGGAAGAGGGCGCCGACGTCCACGTCGAAGCCCAGGTCGGCGAAGGCGGTGGCGATCACCTTGGCGCCCCTGTCGTGGCCGTCCTGGCCCATCTTGGCCACGAGCATGCGGGGCCGGCGGCCCTCGGCCCGGCCGAACGCCGCCACGTCCTCGCGGATCTGCTCGAAGCCCTCGTCACCCTCGTAGGCCGCTCCGTACACGCCTGAGATGCTACGGATCTCCGCCCGGTGGCGGCCGAACACCTCCTCCATGGCGCTGGAGATCTCGCCCACGGTGGCGCGGGCCCTGGCGGCGTCGACGGCCAGCTCCAGTAGGTTGCCGTTGCCCTTGGCCCCCTCGGTGAGGCGGGCGAGGGCGGCCTGGCAGGCCTGCTCGTCGCGCTCCGAGCGGACCCGCTCGAGGCGGGCGAGCTGGGCCTCTCGCACAGCGGTGTTGTCGATGGACAGCACATCGACCAGCTCGGGGTCGTCAGGGGCGTAGCGGTTCACGCCCACGATCACCTCCTCGCCCTTGTCGACGCGGGCCTGGCGGCGGGCGGCGCTCTCCTCGATGCGGAGCTTGGGCATGCCGCTCTCGACGGCCTTGGTCATGCCGCCCAGGGCCTCCACCTCCTCGATGAGCTCCCATGCGGCATCGGCGAGGGCGTCGGTGAGGGCCTCCACGTAGTAGCTGCCGCCGAGGGGGTCGACCACCTTGGTCACGCCGGTCTCCTCGGCGAGGATGAGCTGGGTGTTGCGGGCGATCCGGGCGGAGAAGTCGGTGGGCAGGCCGAGCGCCTCGTCG
>CAYNQN010000128.1:0-4630 GCA_964399375.1 uncultured Rhabdothermincola sp.
GGTGGAAGCCCTCCATGAAGCGCTTTCGCAGGTTCTCGTGGATGAACGTGTGGTAGGTGATCTCGTGGCGCCACTCTTCGAACTCGTCGACGGTGGGCAGCTCACCGTGGATGAGCAGGTAGGCCACCTCGAGGTACGACGAGCTCTCGGCCAGCTGCTCTATGGGGTAGCCCCGGTAGCGCAGGATCCCGGCCTCGCCGTCGAGCTCGGTGATCGAGCTGGTGGCAGCCGATGTGGTGCTGAAGGAGGGATCGTGGAACCAGATTCCGGGTAGGAGCTTCGACCACTCCGCTGCGTCGACGCCTCCGTTGATGATGGGGACCTCGATCGACTCACCGGTGCGGTTGTCGGTGATGCTTACGCTCTCTGCCACTGCTGACTCCTGAACGATTGATGCCCCCGGGTTCTGGTTCTCCTTGCAGCCTAACGGCAGGGCAGCGATCTCCGGGACACGGCGGCGACCTGCAACACGGCGTTCACGAAGGTTTCGCTCGACCTGCGACGACGCAGGCGGAGCTGGTCAGAGGGGGGTGTTGTCGTGCAGGCGCCGGGGGAGGCTCTCGCGCTTGGTCGACACCACCTCAAGGGCGGCCGCCACCGCCGAGCGGGTCTCAGCCGGCTCGATCACGGCATCGATGAGCCCCCGCTCGGCAGCGATGTAGGGGTTCAGGAGGCGCTCCTCGTACTCCGCCTCCAGCTCGGCGCGCCGGGCGGGGTCGGTCTCGCGCCGGTGCAGGATCTCCACCGCTCCCCGGGCGCCCATCACGGCGATCTGCGCGCTGGGCCAGGCGAGCGAGATGTCGTTGCCCATGCGCTTGGAGTCCATGACGATGTACGCCCCGCCGTACGACTTGCGCAGAGTCACCGAGACGCGACCCACGGTGGCGCGTGCATAGGCGAAGGCCAGCTGCGCGCCGTGACGGATCATGCCTCTCCACTCCAAATCCTTCCCCGGATAGAAGCCCGGGGTGTCGACGAGCGTGAGGAGGGGGACGTTGAAGGCGTCGCAGGTGGCCACGAAGCGGGCGCCCTTCTGCGAGGCCGCTATGTCGAGCGTGCCGGCGATGGTCATGGGCTGGTTGGCCACGATGCCCGTGGGCCGCCCGTCGACGGTGGCGAGGCCAGTGACCAGGTTGGCCGCCCACGACGAGCGCAGCTCGAGCAGTTCGCCGTCGTCGACGAGCGCGCGGATCACATCCCGCACGTCGTAGCTGCCGGTGGCCGACGAGGGCACCAGGCCTGCCAGCTCCGGGGTGGGGCGCTCGGGGGCGTCGTCGTTTGCCCAGCGGGGCGGCAGCTCGTCGTTGCTGGAGGGGAGCAGGGCCAGGATGTGGGCGATCGCATCCCGGGCGGCCGAGGCGTCGCTCACCACCAGGCTCGCCAGACCGGTGTGGCGGGCATGGGTGCCGGAGCTGCCTAGAGCTTCCTTGGTCACCGGGACGCCGGTGAAGGCCCGCACCATGTTGGGCCCGCTCATGAAGGCGTAGGAGTCCTCCGTCATCACCACGAAGTCGGCCAGGCCCAGCAGCAGGGAAGGTCCAGACACGGCGGGGCCGGTCACCGCCATCACCACGGGGACGACTCCCGAGCAGGCCGCCACCTCCCGTGCCGCGTGGCCCCACCCGTGCAGGGCGGCGATGCCCTCGTTCACGTCGGCCCCGCTGGATGCGATGAAGGCCACCAGGGGGATGCCCTCGGCGCGGGCGGTGGCAGCGGCGTGCGCGAGGGTCTCGCCGTCGGCGGGGCTGAGGGCGCCCTGGCGGTTCGTGGCGTCGAGCTCGCACACGATCGCGGGCCTGCCGTCGAGATCCTCGTGGCGGGCCGAGACCACACCGGGGACACGTGCGCGGAGAGGTAGCACGGTCACATCTTCACCCCTAGCGAGCGGGGATGTCGACGTGCAGCCCCGGCTGGCGCGGAGCCTCGGCGCGAACCAGCTCTACCACCACGTCGCGCAGCGCACGGGCGGGCGCCGGCAGCAGGGCCCGGCGCAGGGTGGCGATGCCAACCGAGCGGGGCTCCAGCCCGTCCACCGGCAGGCTCTTCCAGGCCCCGCCCTCTTGAGCGGGCACGCCTGCCTGCCCGGTCCCGTCTGTCCGTCCTGTCCCCTCGGAGGGGACCGGTAGGGCGGTGGCGGGCAGAACCGCTGCCCCGAAGCCGTCGAAGGCCAGGGTCGCCAGCAGCCGCATGCCCTCGATCTCTGCCTTGGCCACCAGCTCCACCCCGGCCGCCGAGCACGCCTCGTCGAGCTCGTCGCGAAAGGCCGTGCCCTTGGGCTCCAGCAGCAGCGGCTGGCCGGCCAGGTCACCCAGGCTGATGCGGTCGTGCCGTGCGAGCGGGTGGCCCTCGGGTGCCACGAGCACGCGGTCTTCCTCGAAGAGGTGCTCCGTGGCCACCTCGGGGTCGTCGACGGGAAGGTTGAGCACCGCCAGGTCGAGGTGCCCCGACACGAGCGCCAGGAGGAGCGACGAGCTGGTGGCGTCGATCACCGCCAGCTCCACGCCGGGGTGGCGCTCGGCCATGGTGTCGAGCAACGAGGGCGCCAGCCACCGGGCGGTGGTGCCGATCACCCCGAACCGGGCCCGGCCCACGGGGTTGGCCCGCAGGCTCGCCACGTCTGCGCCAACGGCGTCCAGCTCGGCCAGCACCCGGCGGCCCCTCGTGACCACCACCTCGCCCTCGGGCGTGAGCAGCCCGCTGCCTCGGTCGACCAGCACCGCTCCCAGCTCGCGCTCGAGGCGCGCCACGTGGGCCGACACGTTCGACTGCACGGTGCTGAGCGCCCGGGCCGCCGCCGAGAACGAGCCATGGTCCGCCACGGCCACGAGGGCGTTGAGCTGGCGGATGTCCACGGGGCTCAGCTGGACTGACGGATGATGTTGAGCGCCCCGCCGGCGCGGAACCAGGCGATCTGCTCGTCGTTGAGGGTGTGGTTGCACTCGAAGTCGAACGTGGTGCCGTCCGCGTGGTGGATCCGGCAGCTCACAGGCCGGTCGGGGGCAAGGTCGGCCAGGCCGAGCACCGAGATGCGGTCGTCCTCGCCGATCCGGTCGTAGTCGTAGGCCTCGGCGAACGTGAGCGGCAGCACCCCCTGCTTCTTCAGGTTGGTCTCGGCGATGCGGGCGAACGAGCGGGTGATCACCACCTTGCAACCCCGGAAGCGGGGCTCCATCGCAGCGTGCTCCCTCGACGATCCCTCGCCGTAGTTCTCGTCGCCGATGGCCACCCATCCCACGCCGGCCTCGTGGTAGTGGCGGGCGATGTCGGGGAAGGGCTTGGCAGTGCCGTCGAGCTGGTCCTTGCCCGTGCCCACCTCGCCGTTGAAGGCGTTGACGGCGCCGAGGAAGAGGTTGCCGGAGATGTTCTCGAGGTGGCCCCGGTAGCGCAGCCACGGCCCGGCGGCAGAGATGTGGTCGGTGGTGCACTTGCCGGCCGCCTTCACCAGCACCGGGAGGCGGTCGAAGTCGTTGCCGTCCCAGGCGTCGAAGGGCTCCAGCAGCTGTAGGCGCTGGCTGTCGGGCCTCACCACCACCTCTATCCCCTCGCCGTCGGCGGGAGCGGGGACGAACCCGGCCTCGCCCGACTCGAACCCCGCAGAGGGCAGCTCGTCGCCGGGGGCCACCTCCAGGCGCACCTCCGAGCCGTCGTCGGCAACGAGCGTGTCGTGGCGGGGGTCGAAGTCGATGCGGCCGGCCAGGGCCAGGGCAACGGTGGTCTCGGGGGAGGTGACGAAGGCCAGCGTGGACGAGAGCCCGTCGTTTCGCTTGGGGAAGTTGCGGTTGTACGAGGTGACGATCACGTTGGTGTCGCCCTCGACCACGTCGTGGCGTGCCCACTGGCCGATGCAGGGCCCGCAGGCGTTGGCCAGCACCACCGCGCCGATCTCCTCCAGGTCTGCCAGCAGGCCGTCGCGCTCGATGGTGGCGCGGACCCGCTCGGAGCCCGGCGTGACCATCAGCTCGGTGCGGGCCTTCAAGCCCTTGGCCGAGGCCAGCCGGGCGATGCTCGCCGCACGGCTGATGTCCTCGTAGGAGCTGTTGGTGCACGAGCCCACCAGGGCTGCGCTGATCTCGGTGGGCCAGCCCTCGCTGGTGGCCTCGGATCCCAGCTGGCTCACCGGACGCGCCCGGTCGGGGGTGTGGGGACCGTTGATGAGCGGCTCCAGGTCGTCGAGGTGGATCTCCACCAGCTCGTCGAAGAAGCCGGAGGGGTCGTCGAGCACCTGGGGGTCGGCGCGCAGCTCGTGCGCCACCGCCCCGGCAGCGTCCGCGATGGCCTCGCGCCCGGTGGCCTTCAGGTAGCGGCCCATGGCGTCGTCGTAGGCGAACAGCGACGTGGTGGCGCCGATCTCGGCGCCCATGTTGCAGATGGTGGCCTTGCCCGTTGCGCTGAGCGAGTTGGCTCCCGGCCCGAAGTACTCCACGATGGCGCCGGTGCCGCCCTTCACCGTGAGGATCTCGGCCACCTTCAAGATGACGTCCTTGGGGGCGGCCCAGCCGTTGAGCTCGCCGGTGAGGCGCACCCCGATGAGCTTGGGCCAGCGGATGTTGAAGGGGTATCCGGTCATCACGTCGACGGCGTCGGCACCGCCCACGCCTATGGCCACCATGCCCAGGCCGCCGGCGTTTGG
>CAYNQN010000129.1:0-4622 GCA_964399375.1 uncultured Rhabdothermincola sp.
CCATCCACCACCCCATCACCGTCGACCGGCGACTCGAGATGGAGCACGCCGAGACCTCGTGGCAGCGCTTCTCGAAGGCCCGCTGGTACGCCTTCACCAAGATGCAGACCCGCGTGGCGGGCCGCATGTCGCGGGTGCTCACCGTCTCGCAGAACTCCAACAAGGACATCAACGCCGACCACCACGTGCCGCTGGAGCGCATGAACGTGGTGCCGGTGGGCGTCGACCAGAACCTCTTCCGGCCGCTGGAGGGCGTGAAGCCGATCCCGGGCCGCCTTGTGACCACGGCCAGCGCGGACGTGACCATGAAGGGCCTCCGCTACCTGCTGGAAGCCCTCGCCAAGCTGCGCACCGAGCGCCACGTGGAGCTGGTGGTGATAGGCAGGCTCAAGGAGGGCGGGCCCTCGGCCCGCATCATCGACGAGCTGGGCCTGCGCGACGCCGTCACCTTCGTCACCGGCGTGCCCGAGGAGCGGATCATCGAGCTCTACTCCGAGGCCGAGGTGGCCGTGGTGCCCTCGCTGTACGAGGGCTTCTCCCTTCCCGCCATCGAGGCCATGTCGTGCGGTGTGCCCCTGGTGGCCACCACCGGCGGGGCACTCCCCGAGGTGGTCGGCACCGACGGCGAGACCGCCCTGCTTGTGCCTCCCGGCGACAGCGACGCCCTGGCGGCCCGCATCCGCACCGCCCTCGACGACCCAGAGCTGCGTGCTCGGGTGGGCGCAGCCGGGCGCCAGCGCGTCATCGACCGCTGGACCTGGCGCCACACCGCCGTGGGCACCGTGGAGCAGTACCGGGCGCTGCTCGACGAGACGGCCCACATCCAGGCCCGCCGTCCCGGCGGGGCCGGCAACGCACCCCGCTACCGCCGCCGGTACGCGCAAACTGACAACTCGTCCCACCAAGGCAACACGGCCACGAATGGGGCTGGGGCCCCATCTCGTGGAGGAGGCCGGGGTTGGGGTCCCCGGCCGGGGTAGGGACATTGCTTACGGTTGATTACGACAAGCTGGGCCTTCGGCCGGGCGAGCTGCTGTTGGATCTTGGCTGCGGCTTCGGCAGGCACGCCTTCGAGGGGTTCCGCAGGGGCGCCCGCGTGGTCGCCTGCGACCTCTCGGTGCCCGAGCTGACCCAGTGTCGCTCGCTCTTCGAGGCCATGGTGCTGGCGGGCGAGGCCCCACCCGACGGGATGGCCACCGCCACCACCGGTGACGCAACCTGCCTGCCGTTTCCCGACGGCACCTTCGACCGCATCATCGCCTCGGAGGTCATGGAGCACATCCCCGACGACGGCGCCGCCCTGGCCGAGCTGGTGAGGGTGCTGCGGCCCGGTGGCTCCATCGCCATCACGGTGCCGGCCTGGCTGCCCGAGAAGGTCTGCTGGATCCTCTCCGACGACTACCACGCACCGGCCGCCGAGGGTGGCCACGTGCGCATCTACACCGAGGCCGCCCTGCGCCAGAAGATGCGCACCGCCGGCCTGGCCCCGGTGGGCTCGCACCAGGCCCACGCCCTGCACACCCCCTACTGGTGGCTGCGCTGCGCTGTGGGGCCGACCAACGACGACTTCCCCCTCGTGAAGCTGTACCACCGCCTGCTGGTGTGGGACATCGAGCAGGGCTCGCCCATCACCCGGGTGCCCGAGAGGATCCTCAACCCGGTGCTCGGCAAGAGCCTGGTGGTCTACGCCACCAAGCCCGTGGGCGCCTCGGTGGGCGCCGACGACAAGGCGGGGGTGGCGGCGTGAGCCGGCGGCTCCCCGAGGTGCCCGGCCTCATCTCCAGCGCCCAGGTGCGCGAGACGGTCGACGCCATCGCCTCGTGGCAGCTGGCCGACGGGATGGTCCCCTGGTTCCCCGGTGGCCACGCCGATCCGTGGAACCACGTGGAGGCCGCCATGGCGCTGGCCCTGGGAGGGCGGCGCGCCGAGGCCGAGAGGGCCTACGACTGGCTCGTGGGCAAGCAGCGGGCCGACGGGTCGTGGCACCAGTACTACCGCGAGACCCACGTCGAGCAGGACAAGCTCGACGCCAACACCATCGCCTACGTGGCCACCGGCGTGTGGCACCACTGGCTGCTGTTCGGCGACCGGGGCTTCGTCGAGACCATGTGGCCGGTGGTCGAGAAGGCCATCGACTTCGTGCTCGACCTGCAGACGCGCCGGGGCGAGATCATCTGGGCCCGCCACGCCGACGGGACGCCCTGGTCGTTCGCCCTGCTCACCGGGTGCTCGAGCATCTGCCACAGCCTGCGCTGCGCCATCGCAGTGGCCGAGCTGGGTGGCCACGAGCGACCCGACTGGGAGCTCTCGGCCGCGCGGCTGGCCGACGTGATCGCGGCCCACGTGCGAGGCGAGGGCGGCGACGCCTTCGCCCCCAAGCACCGCTGGGCCATGGACTGGTACTACCCGGTGCTGGCCGGCGTGGTGGACCGCGAGGTGGGCGCCGAGCGCCTGGCCGAGCGCACCGACACCTTCCTGGTGGAGGGCATGGGCGTGCGCTGCGTGAGCGACCGGCCCTGGGTGACCGCTGCGGAGACCTGCGAGTGCCTGCTGGCGCTGCTCAGCGTGGGCGAGCGCGACCTTGCCCTCAAGCTGTTCGAGTGGGCCCAGCAGCTCCGGGCCCCCGACGGCCACTACTGGACCGGCATCGTGTTCCCCGAGATGGTCCACTTCCCCGGCGACGAGAAGACCACCTACACCGACGCCTCGATAGTGCTGGCTGCCGACGCCCTGAGCGGCGCCAGCCCTGCCTCCGACCTCTTCGTGGACCACGAGGCGCTCCCAGCGCTCATCTCCACCGAGGTCGCAGACCCCACCCTCGACTGAGGGGTCAGGCTCGGGCCACCGGGTGGCGCCAGCTGCGCCGGGTGGCCCACACCACCCAGCCCACCGCCCCCACCGGGATCTCCAGCAGGTAAGTGAACCCACGGAACAGCAGCACGGCTGCCGCCGAGGCCGCCTCGGGGCCGCCGAAGGCAATGAGCGCCGCCACGGTGCCGGCCTCCACGAAGCCCACCCCGCTGGGCGTGATCGAGATGGTCGTGAGCAGGTTGGCGAAGGCGAAGGCCCCCAGCACCTCCACCCACCCCAGCTCGTCGGTGGTGGTGCCCAGCGCGCGCACGCAACCCAGCAGCAACAGGAACTGCCCGGCGTTGTAGGCGAGCATCCAGATGGTCAGGCGCAGCCACCCCGTGCGCAGCAGGCCGATGCTGCGATGGCGGAAGTCGAGCACGGCGTCGCTCAGCTCGAACGAGCGGTTCAGCAGGCGGCCCACGGGCCGGGCCAGGCGGTCGGCCACCCCTCCCACCCACGTGGCCAGGCGCTCGCTGCGCAGCACCAACCCCAGGGCCACCACACCGAGGCCCACCACGACGAGCCCGAGGATCGCCGGCGCCACCAGCTGGCCGTTGGCGTGGCCGGCCAGCACCAGCACCACCAGGGCCAGCACCGGTATGGCCAGCTTGGCGAAGACGTTCCAGACCCCTGTGACCAGTATCGACAGCGTGATGGCCGGCGCCTGGAACCCCCACGACATCCCCATGGCGTAGGTGGCGCCCACACCCACGGCCCCGCCGAAGGGCACCACGTTCGACACCGCGCTGCCCGCCAGGTTGAGCACCAGGGCCTGCCCCACGCTCAGCCCGGGCAGCGACGCCGTGAGCACGCCCGTGTAGGTGAGCATCACCACCACCCAGAAGGCGAACAGCAGCACCATGAGGCCCACGTCGAGCTGGCCGAACTGCTGGAAGATCTCCCTGTACTCCGAGCCGCTGATGGCCGGGATGGCGAACACGAACATGGCCACCACGAAGGCCAGCGACACCACAATCTCCACGACCCTGCGGGTGCGCGACTTGCGGGCCAGGGTCTGCTCCACGATCTCCACGGGCACGTGGAGCGCTTCGGCTCCCTCCGCGTTGATCTCGTGGGCGTCGGGGAGGTCGGCTCCCCCCACCACGGGGTGCTCGGGCGCGCTCACCTGGCCGGGAAGACCGAGTCGTAGCGCTCGCCGGCCACCGCTCGTGGGTCCACGAACCACTCCGTGCCGAAGGCCATGGCGAACCAGTCGTCGGGGAGGGCCACGAACGTGGCGAGCGTGCGGAAGAGGCCGCCGTCGGACGACCCCTGCGAGGCGTGGGCCGCCATGGATTCCCGCTTGCGATCGAGGAAGGCCGTCACGTCTATGCGGTGCGTGATCTCGTCGCTCCCGGAGTACCAGCCGCTGGTGTCGGGCACCTCGAAGTCGTCGGGGAGCTCCGGGCCGCCCTCGATGCCGGGCAGCATCTGGGCGGCCAGCTCGAGCAGGCCCCTGTCGAAGGTGGCCTCCAGCACGCTCGGCGTGCCGGCCAGCTCGGCGGCCCGCCTTCCCACGTGGTGCACCTGCACGTGGTCGGGGTGCCCGTAGCCGCCGTTGCGGTCGTAGGTGGTGAGCACCTCGGCCCCCTCGGTCGCCAGGATCGCCGCCAGGCGCGCCGCTGCGGAGTCGACCTCGGTCCTGGCGAACGAGCCGGGCGGGGCCTCGGCGGGTATGTGGCCCGAGTCGGGGAAGTCGAGGAAGGCCACGCGTTGGACCCCCAGGATCTCCGCCGATGCCTCGGCCTCCCGGGTGCGCCGCTGGGCGA
>CAYNQN010000130.1:0-4615 GCA_964399375.1 uncultured Rhabdothermincola sp.
AGCACATCGGCGCCTACCAGGTGGAGCGCAACGGTCGCGCCCTCACCTTCCTCGACACCCCTGGCCACGAGGCGTTCACCGCCATGCGGGCCCGCGGCGCCGAGGCCACCGACATCGTGATCCTCGTGGTGGCCGCCGACGACGGCGTGATGCCCCAGACGGTGGAGGCACTCGACCACGCCCGCGCCGCCGACGTGCCCATCGTGGTGGCGCTCAACAAGATCGACAGGGAGAGCGCCGACCCCAACCGCGTCATGCAGCAGCTCAGCGAGCTCGAGCTGGTCCCCGAGGCTTGGGGCGGCGACACCGTCGTGGTGCCCGTGTCGGCCCTCAACGGCGACGGTGTGGACGACCTGCTCGACAACCTCCTGGTGGTAGCCGAGCTTGAGGACCTCAGGGCCGGCTCCGAGGGCCGTGCCCAGGGCGTCGTGCTCGAGTCGAACCTCGACGTGGGTCGTGGCCCCGTGGCCGACGTGCTGGTGCAGCGGGGAACCCTTCGGGTGGGCGACCCCTTGGTGGCCGGTGCGGCGTGGGGCCGGGTCCGTGCCCTCATCGACGATCACGGCAACCAGGTGAAGGAGGTCGGCCCCTCCACCCCCGTGCAGGTGCTCGGCCTCTCCGAGGTCGCCCAGGCCGGCGACGCCTTCGTGGTGGCGCCCGACGAGCGCACCGCCAGCAGGGTGGCCGAGACTCGTGAGCACTGGCAGCGCGTGGCCAGCATCGGGCGCGACGCCCACGCCATGTCGGGTGGCGCCAAGCTGGAGGACGTCTTCCTCCAGATCCAGGCGGGGGAGACCGCCACGCTCGCCCTCATCGTGAAGGCCGACGTGACGGGCTCGCTCGAGGCCCTCACGGAGGGCCTGCGCAAGCTCGAGCGCGACGACGTGAAGCTGAGCTTCGTGCACCGGGGCGTGGGTGGCATCACCCAGTACGACGTGCAGCTGGCAGCCACGTCGAACGCCACCATCATCGGCTTCAACGTCCGCCCCGATCGCAAGGCCAGGGAGATGGCCGAGCAGGAGGCGGTGGAGATCCGCACCTACGAGATCATCTACAAGGTGCTCGAGGACATCGAGAACGCCATGCTGGGCATGCTCGCCCCCGAGCTCGAAGAGGTGGTGACCGGCGAGGCCGAGGTGCGCGAGATCTTCCGAGTGCCGAAGATCGGGGCCGTGGCCGGGTGCTACGTGACCAACGGGACCATCACTCGCGGCTCCAAGGTGCGGTTCCTGCGTGAGGGCACCGTGATCTGGAAGGGCGCCATCAGCTCGCTCCGGCGCTTCAAGGACGACGTCCGCGAGGTCCAGTCGGGCTTCGAGTGCGGCATCGGGCTCTCCGACTTCCAGGACCTCAAGCAGGGCGACATCATCGAGACCTACGAGGAACGAGAGATCCCGCGCACCTAGCAGCTCGCGTGGCAGAGGCTCTCTTGCCGAGGACCCCTTGGAGGTGGGCGCGTGGCACGGCCGACGAGATCACGATCTACCCGTAGGGACTTCCCTCGGACCGCCAGGGTGAACGAGTTGCTGCGCGAGATCCTCGCCGAGGAGCTCCTCTCCTTCGACGACACCCGCCTGGAGAACATGAGCATCACGTCGGTGTCCGTCGACAGCGACCTGCAGAGGGCGCACGTCTCGTTCGACACCCTCGCGGCGGACGACGAGACCGATGCGCAGGTGCTCGTCGCCCTCGAGGAGCACCGCATCGCCCTCCAGCGCGCCGTGGGCAGCCAGGCCCGCCTGCGCCGCACCCCCGAGCTGGTCTTCCACCCCGACGAGGCCATCCGCTCGGGCGAGCGCATCGACGTGATCCTGCGCGACCTCGACGGGGGCGAGCCCCCGGCCACCTGATGCCGCCGGACGGGATAGCCGTGGTCGACAAGGAGGCGGGCTGGACCTCCCACGACGTGGTCGCCAGGGCGCGCAAGCTCCTCGACACGCGCAAGGTAGGCCACTCCGGCACGCTCGACCCCGACGCGACGGGTGTGCTGGTGCTGGGGGTGGGTCGCGCAACCCGCCTGCTGAGGTTCCTCACGGCTCTCCCCAAGGCCTACACCTGCCAGATCGTGATGGGTGTCGAGACCACGACGCTCGACGACTCCGGGGATGTCGTGGCCACCCACGAGATGGGACCCCTCACCGTCGATGAGGTGAGGGCCGCAGCAGCGGGGCTCACCGGCGACATCCAGCAGGTCCCCCCGATGGTGTCGGCGGTGCAGGTGGGCGGCAAGCGCCTCTACGACTTGGCGCGCCAGGGCATCGAGGTGGACCGAGAGGTCAGGCCCGTGACCGTGTACCGCTTCGAGGTGGCGCCCTCCACCGACGGCCCACTGGTGTGGGAGGCAGACGTGGAGTGCTCGTCGGGCACCTACGTGCGGTCGCTGGCTGCCGACCTGGGCAGGGCGCTGGGGGGAGGCGCCCACCTCCGGAGGCTTCGCCGCACCTCCGTAGGGCCCTTCACGCTGGCCGAGGCCCGTCCCCTGGAGAGCATCGAGCTGCTCCCCCTTACCGAGGCCTGGAGGGGTCGCTCCCGTGTGGAGGTCGGCGAGGAGCTGGAAGCTGGAGTCAAGGTGGGGAAGGTCTTTGAAGAAGGGGATCTGGACGTCTCGGGGGATGGACCCTGGGGTGTGGTCACCCGAGCGGGCGAGCTCATAGCCGTCTACGAACGGCACCGGCGCGGCACCGTGAAGCCCGCTGTGGTGCTGGCGCCGGCCTGAGGGTGCGAGCGCTGCGACCACACCTCACGAGCACGCAGGGCCACGCCTCGGTTTCGGCACCCGCCCGAGGGCTCTAGCCTGCCGCCGATGCAGATCGTCAGCGACCTCGCCGCATGCCCGGAGCTGCCGGGCAGCGCCGTCACCATCGGCGCCTACGACGGCGTGCACCTGGGGCACAGGGCGGTCATCTCGGCCGTGCGCTCCCAGGCGGCCGAGCGGGACCTTGCCACGGCCGTGGTCACCTTCGACCGCCATCCGGCCAGCGTGGTGCGCCCCGACTCGGCGCCGAAGCTGCTCACCGACCTGCCCCAGCGCCTCGAGCTGCTGGACGATGCCGGCGTAGACGTGGCGCTGGTGGTGCGGTTCGACGAGCAGCGGTCGCTCGAGCCCGCCGAGCGCTTCGTGCGCGAGGTGCTGGCCGGGTGCGCGCACGCGCAGCTGGTGGTGGTGGGCCCCGACTTCCACTTCGGCCACCGCAGGCAGGGCACGCCGGCCCTCCTGGAGGAGATGGGCACCGAGCTGGGCTTCGGGGTGGAGGTGGTGGAGCTGGTGGGCCTCGACGGCAAGCCGGCCCAGGGGGCTGCAAGGGTGTCGTCCACCGCCATCCGCGAGGCCCTCGCCCTCGGCGACCTCGCCTCGGCCAACGAGATGCTCGGCCGCGCCCACGAGGTGCGGGGCACGGTCGTTGGCGGCGACCGGCGGGGTGGCGCCGAGCTGGGCTTCCCCACCGCCAACGTGGAGGTGCCGGCCGAGATCTGCCTGCCCGCCAACGGCATATATGCCGGGTGGTACGTCACGGCTGACGGCACGGCCCACGCCTCGGCGATCTCGCTGGGCAGGCGGCCCACCTTCTACGAGGCGGCGGAGTCGTCGCTGCTCGAGGCGCACCTTCTCGACTTCGAGGGCGACCTCTACGGACAGCCCGCCAGGGTGCAGTTCGCCAGGCGCCTGCGAGACGAGCTCAAGTTCGACTCGGTGGAGGCGCTGGTAGAGCAGATGAACCTCGACTGCCAAGAGGCTCGGAAGGTGCTGCTACGCTGATCTGCTGACCATGAAGGTCACCGCTCCTGGCTGCGCGCAGCGGGCCGAGGGGCTGGGTCCGAAACCCACAGAAAGCATCCGATACGCATGTCCCGAGAGCCGACCGGCCTGCCGCCAAAGGCAGCCACGATCAGCGAGCACCGACTTCACGACACCGACACCGGTTCGCCGGAGGTGCAGATAGCGCTGCTCACGGATCGAATCATCCACCTCACTGAGCACCTGAAGGTCCACAAGAAGGACCATCACAGCCGGAGAGGCTTGCTGATGCTGGTCGGCCAGAGGCGTCGACTGCTCGACTACGTCAAGAAGAACGACGTGGAGCGCTACAGGGCGATCATCGCCAAGCTGGGCCTGCGCCGATAGAGATCTCGCCTCGCCCCGACGGGACGAGGCTCACACCCCGCGACGAGCGGGGACCATCACCGGCGATGGTGGGTTCCGTCAGTTGCCGGTGGTGAGGACCGGGACCGGGGGTTGAAACGATCCCGATCCTCACCACTGGGAACTGGCACTGCCCTCATCGCCTAGTCATCGGAGCTGCCGCGCGCAGCTCGGAGAGGACAGAAAATGGCAGACGCCATCTCCACTTCCGCCCTTCTTGAGGGCACCGACAAAGAGCTCATCTTCGAGACCGGGAAGCTCGCCGGCCAGGCCGACGGGGCCGTGACCATCCGCACTGGCGACACCGTCGTGCTGGTCACCGCCACCGCCTCCAAGTCGGCGCGCGAGGGGGCCGACTTCTTCCCCCTCACGGTCGACGTCGAGGAGCGCATGTACGCGGCCGGCAAGATCCCCGGCTCGTTCTTCCGGCGCGAGGGCAAGGCCAGCGACCAGGCCATCCTGACCTGTCGCCTG
>CAYNQN010000131.1:0-4535 GCA_964399375.1 uncultured Rhabdothermincola sp.
TGATCGAGCCCCTGCGCAAGCTGCGCTTCGTGCTCGAGCCCAACGAGTGGGGCCTCGCCGCCGATCTCGTGTGGGAGGGCTCCATCCCCGCCTTCGAGGAGCCCCGGCACCTCGTGCGCAGTCACGGGCGGGCGCTGTTCGACACCAAGCGGCTGGCCCAGACGGGCTCTTGGAGCGGCACGCTGGAGGTGGCCGACGAGTCCTTCGAAGTCACGCCCGACCGCTGGCGCGGCACCAGGGACCGGTCGTGGGGTGTGCGCCCTGTCGGCGAGCCCGAGCCCGCCGGGATCCGGGCGGAGGAGGACCCTCTCTCGTTCAACATGTGGAACTACGCCCCCATGCAGTTCGACGACCACTCGATCCTCTACATAGTCCAGGAGTGGGCCGACGGCACCCGCACCATGGAGGAGGCGGTGAGGGTCTGGAGCGATCCTGACCGCCCGCCCGAGTCGCTGGGCCGGCCCGAGCACCACCACGTCTTCGAGCCCGGCTCACGCATGGTCGCCAGCTCCACGCTGTCGTTCCCCGACGCGCCCGGTGGCCCCCTGGAGGTGAGCGTGACCCACCTGGTCGAGTGCTACATCGGCATCGGTACCGGCTACGGGTTCGACGCCGACTGGCGCCACGGCATGTACCAGGGCGAGCTGGTGGTGCAGGGCCTCACGCTCGACACCGAAGCCGACCGCGACAAGCTCTTCGGCATCGTCGACTGCGTGGCACGGTTCGACGCCACTCAGGGCTCGACGGCAGAGGTGGGCTACGGCCTGCACGAGTTCATGTTCCTCGGACCCCACCAGCGCTACGGGTTCGAGAGCTTCATGGACGTCCCCTGACACCGTCTGACACTTATCGGACACGGCCGAGCCCCTCGGGGCAGCTGATGCTGGACAAGGCCGTCCCGACGTGGCAAACTGCTGCCACATCCAGCCTCTAGAGAGAAGATTCATCACCCCGCAATCACCCGGGTGACGGCGTTTGGGGCTTGACAGTGATCAACCTGGTTGCTTATCTATCATCGCTCGCGCGCCACGACGGACCGTAGGGGGAGCGGTCCCATAAACGCACTCGTGGGAGTGCCGGGGGAGAACGAGATGGCGTCGACGACGTTGGACGTTCACATGCCGGGGAGGACGAGGGTCGAACCACCCCTGACGGTCCGGATCATCGAGCCGTTGGGTGTGGAGCTGGGAGGCAGTCCGGCGCGCTTCGCCACCAGGCACGCAGAGTGCGCCGTCTACCTGCTGGCCTTGAGGGGAAGCGACGGGATGATGGCCGACGATCTGGGCACGCGCCTGTGGCCCCAAGCCCCGCAGCACAAGCGGGGGCCCCGGGTCCGCACGTTGCTGTGGCAGGTTCGCACCGCTCTCGGCGATCAGGCCTGGCGGGTCCAGCGACGGGGCCCGATCGTGGTCCTCGACCTGCTCGGTGCCGAGCTGGTCACCCGCCCGGAGGTCGATGTGGATGTCGAGCCCCATGTGGGCGTGACCGACCGGGAGCTGCCAGACGGCTCTCACGTGGGCGAGGAGGCGCTCTCCTCGCAGCTGCTCAGGGCGCTGGCTCACCGTCGGCGGTCACGAACCTCACACGGAAGAGCGACGGCCAGTTCTTTCCGGTGACCAGGAAGGTGCCGTCCTCGTCGTCGTAGGCGATCCCGTTGAGCACCCCCGGCGAGGGTCCACCGCCGGCGAGCAGCCCGGAGGCGTCCACCGTGGCGGTGACCTCCCCGCTGGACGGGTCGATCTCCACGATCTCGTCGGTCTGGTAGACGTTCGACCAGACCCTCCCGTCCACGCACTCCAGCTCGTTGAGCTTGCCCAGGGGTCGGCCGTCGCGGGTGACCTTCACCACGGAGCGGACCTCGAACGTGTCGGGGTCGCGGCGGTAGAGGGTGTCGGTGCCGTCGCTCATCACCACGTCGGTGCCGTCCCAGCACAAGCCCCAGCCTTCGGTGTCGTACGTGAACGTGCCGGTCTGCTCGAGGGTCTCCAGGTCGTAGACGAGGGCGGTGTGCTCCTGCCACGTCAGCTGGATGATGCGGTCCCCGACGATGGCGATCCCCTCGCCGAACAGCGGGCTCGCCAGGTCGACCCTGCGCAGGACCTCGCCGGTGCCCAGGCGCACCTCTCGCAGGCTGGAGCGGCCCCGCTGGCCGGTGCTCTCGTAGAGGCGCCCACCGTCGGTCTCCAGGCCCTGGGTGTAGGCGGAGGCGTCGTGGGGGTAGCTGGCGATCACCTCGGGCTGGAGCGATGTGGGCGAGGCGGGTGCCGTGCTGCTGCTGGTGGTGGGACCCGGGCGCCCCGAGTAGTCCAGCTGGTTGTTGCAGGCGGCGCCGCTGGCGCCCAGCACAGCGACCACCACGAGCGCCGCGAGCAGGCAGCGCCGCGTTGAGCCGCTGCCGAGCCGTCCCACGCCCGCGATGGTGCCATGGATGCGGGGCTACCGTGAGGCGCCGTGAGCGACGTGAACCCCCCCGATCCGCTGCTGGGCACCTTCCCGCCCACCTCGGGGGGCTGCATCGTGGTGGTGTGCGGGGGCGAGCAACCGCCACCCGAGGTGCGTGACCTGGTCCCCTTCGACGCATTGGTCATCGCCGCCGACAGCGGAGCCACCCACGCCGTGGCCCTCGGGCTACCGGTGCACATCGTGGTGGGAGACATGGACTCGGTCGACGAGGCGCTCCTGCGCGAGCTCAAGATCGGTGGGTCGAGGGTGGAGGTCCACCCGGTGGCCAAGGACAGCACCGACCTCGAGCTCGCCCTGGCGCGGGCCGTGGGCCTGGGGGCCACGGAGATCGTGGTGGTGGGGGGCCACGGCGGCCGGCTCGACCACCTCCTCGGAAACCTCTTCGTCCTCGGGTCGCCGCTGCTGGCCGACGTGCGCGTCACCGCGCACATGGGCCGCTCCACGGTCCACGTCGTGCGCGACCGCCTGCAGTGGGAGGGCTACGTGGGCGACCTGGTGACCATCTTCGCCGTGGGGGTGCCCGCCATCGGGGTGCGCACCGAGGGCCTGCGCTACCCGCTTCGGGGAGAGTCGCTGCTCCCCGCCTCGACCCGAGGGGTGAGCAACGAGCTGGTGGAGACGAGAGCCGTCGTATCGGTGGAGAGCGGGACGTTGCTGGTGCTGCGCCCGCTCGCCGAGGCTCCAGCATGAGAATCGGGATGACGGTCGGGATGACGGTCGGGTTGCCGGCGTGGAGGTAGAGGAGGGGCTGGAGGCACCGGTGTCGCCGGCGGCGTTGTTCCGAGCGGTGGAGGACCTCTCCGGGTACCCCGATTGGCTCGAGATGGTGCGCCGGGCCGAGCCCGCCGATCCCATGGATGGCGACGAGGGCCCCGCCTGGGACGTGGAGCTGCGCGGCCGCATCGGGCCGCTGGCGCGCTCGAAGCGCCTGAGGATGGTCCGCACGCTCCTGCGACCCGGCGCGGAGGTGCGCTTCGAGAGGCGCGAGCGAGACGGTCGCGAGCACTCGCCGTGGATCCTCGAGGCACGCGTCTCGCCCGCGGGCGACGCGGCGCACCTGAGCATGCTCCTGACATACGGCGGAGGCTTCGGCGGCTCGCTCCTTCGCAGGCTGCTCCACGAGGAGATCGACCAGGCGCGCCCGCGCCTGGTCGAGCTGGCCACTGCGATCGACGGACGCGATGAGCGCTGAGGTCGGAGCCGCCGGGAGCGAGGCGACCCCGGTGGCGCTGAGCCTTCAGGGGGTGTCGTTGCGGCGCGGCGAGCGTGCGGTGCTCTCCGGCGTCGACTGGGAGGTCCTCCACCCGCAGCGCTGGGTGGTGCTCGGCCGCAACGGCACCGGCAAGACGTCGTTGGTCCAGATCGCCTCGCTCAACCTGCATCCCAGCGACGGAGAGGTGGAGGTGCTGGGCGAGCGGTTGGGCCGCACCGACGTGCGATCCCTGCGAGCACGCATCGGGCTGTCGAGCGCTGCCGTGGCGCAGTCGCTGCGCCCTGGTCTGGCGTCGCGGGACGTGGTGATGACGGCGCTCCACGGGGCACTGGAGCCCTGGTGGCACGACTACTCCGACGACGATCGCGAGCGGGCCGAGGTGCTGCTGGCGACCCTGGAGGCCGACCACCTGGCCGCCCAGGCATTCGGAACGCTCTCGTCCGGCGAGCGCCAGCGGGTGCTGCTGGCGCGCACGCTCATGCGCGGCCCCGAGCTGCTGCTGCTCGACGAGCCCACGGCCGGACTCGACCTGGGCGGTAGGGAGGAGCTGGTGTCGTCGCTGGCGACGCTGGCCGCCGACCCCGAGACGCCCCCCACCGTCTTGGTGACCCACCACGTGGAGGAGATCCCGCCCGGCTACACCCACGCGCTGCTCCTGACCGGGGGCACGGTGCAGGCAGCCGGCCCCCTGGAGGACGTGATCGTGGCCGACGAGCTCTCCAAGTGCTTCGGTCTGGAGCTGGCCCTCGACCGCGACCAGGAGACCGGGAGGTTTACGGCCAGAGCGCTCTAGGTGCCGATCGTCTACGCACCCATGGCGTGGAAGCCGCCGTCGACGTGGACGATCTCGCCGGTGGTC